>JBAXMT010000033.1:0-16173 GCA_037134135.1 Methylococcaceae bacterium
CAAACCCTTCGCCTTGAAATAATTTTACGAGAAAAACGCCGTTTTTCGTGAGGACAGTTTTCGCGGTATCTAACGCCAATTCACCTAAAAAAATTGAGCGAGCTTGATCGGTACTTTTATTACCGCTCATATTTGGAGCCATGTCGGACAACACCAAATGAATTGGCGCATTATCCAACACAGCATAAAGTTCATTCAAAACAGACTCTTCTCGAAAATCACCAATAATTATATTCACATCGTCAATTGGTTCCATCGGCAAAATATCTAACGCGACCAACCGCCCATTTTTGCCCAATAATTGCCGCGCAAATTGTGACCAACCGCCTGGTGCCGCACCTAAATCGACGATGTTCATGCCGGCTTTTATCAATTTATCTTTTTCGTGAATTTCTTTGAGCTTGAAAACGGCGCGAGAACGATAACCTTGCGCTTTCGCCATTTTGACGTATTCGTCATCAAAATGCTCTTGCATCCATTGTGTACTGCTTTTAGTTCGTGCCATAACGCGCCATTTTTAGTGTAGAATTGAGCTTTATCAAGCCTTTTGAGAGTAGGAAAAATCTGTGGATGCAGCAAAAAAGAAAAAATTTAAATCGGAAGCCCATCATTTGAACCCTGTTGTAATGATTGGAAATGCAGGTTTAACGACGGCGGTTTTAGCGGAAATTGAATCAGCACTGGATATTCACGAATTGATTAAAGTGAAAATTCGCGCTGAACGCGATGCGCGTAAAGCGATTTGCGATGAAATTTGCAATTCGACCAAAGCCGAATTGGTGCAATCAATTGGGCAAATTATTGTGATTTACCGTTTGAATCCGAACAAAAAATAAAGCGTCAAAGGTTCAAATGTTTTCAGATTTGAACCTTTGATTTTTAGATATATTGAATCGAAATAATCTCGTATTCCACATCGCCTGCGGGTGCTTTTACTGTCACAACATCGTCGGCTTCTTTGCCAATCAACGCCCGCGCAATCGGTGAACCGATTGAAATTCGACCTTCTTTAATACTCGCTTCATCTTCTCCAACGATTTGATACGTTACGCGCAGTTCATTGTCTAAATTTTCAAGTTCAACCGTCGCACCAAAAATCACTTTTCCACCCGCGTCCACTCTCGTCACATCGATAATTTGTGCGTTGGCTAATTTGCCTTCGATTTCGCCAATTCGTCCTTCGGCAAAACTTTGTTGTTCTTTTGCGGCGTGATATTCGGCATTTTCTTTTAAATCGCCGTGTGCGCGAGCCTCTGAAATAGCGTTAATAATGCGTGGACGCACGACCGATTTTAATTCGTTTAATTCGGCGTTTAATTTTTCTGCACCTTTGACGGTGAGGGGGACTTTGCTCATTTTTATTTCCAATTTGTTGTTTGAAAGCGCGAATAAATTCGCGCCCACCTATATTTTCTGTATTAAATCAGGCTTTTATGCAAATCCTGTAAGCAATTTACATCACCCGCATCGAGTTCACCCAGCGCGAAACACGCGGCTCTCGCACCCGCCATCGTCGTGTAATAAGTGACGCGATGTTGCAAGGCTTCGCGGCGCATCGTAAATGAATCAGAAATTGCTTTTTTGCCTTCAGTCGTGTTGATGATGAGCTGGATTTGCTCGTTTTTAATCATGTCTACCGTGTTCGGGCGACCTTCATTCACTTTGTAAACGAGTTCACATGGAAACCCCGCCTCTTTCAAAAAACGCGCGGTGCCACCTGTTGCCACGATTTCATATTGTTTTTCAACCAACATTCGGGCAATTTCTGGCAATTTTGCTTTGTCTTTGTCACGAATACTGATTAACACTTTGCCAGTGTGGCTTAAATCAACCCCAGCGGCACGTTGTGATTTTGCGAAGGCTTCGCCAAACGTTTTACCCACGCCCATGACTTCGCCTGTCGATTTCATTTCAGGTCCTAAAAGCGGGTCAACACCAGGGAATTTTACGAATGGAAAAACCGCTTCTTTGACAGAGAAATAATCAGGAATACGTTCCTCTGTAATCCCTTGTTGTGCCAACGTTTGCCCAACCATGACGCGAGCGGCAATTTTTGCCAACGGATAACCTGTTGCTTTTGATACAAACGGCGCAGTCCGTGAAGCGCGTGGATTCACTTCTAAAACGTAAATATCTTCGCCTTGAATTGCAAATTGGGTATTCATCAAACCACGCACGCCTAAGGCTTCCGCCATTTTGGCGACTTGTTCACGCAATTTATCTTGCAACGCAGGAGCTAAATCATACGGTGGCAACGAACACGCCGAATCACCCGAATGTACGCCTGCTTGTTCAATATGTTCCATCAAACCACCGATTAACACACGCTCGCCGTCATAAATCGCATCAACGTCCATTTCCACTGCGTCATCTAAAAAGCGGTCGAGCAAAACAGGCGAATCGTTTGAAACGCTGACGGCTTCTTTCATGTAACGTTGCAAACCTTCTTCGTTAAACACGATTTCCATTGCCCGACCGCCCAAAACATAAGACGGACGCACAACTAACGGATAACCCAATTCTTTGGCGGCGTTAATGGCTTGCTCAGTCGAACGCGCGGTGGCATTCGGTGGCTGTTTCAAACCAATTCGTTCCAACAATTTTTGAAAACGTTCGCGGTCTTCTGCCAAATCAATCGAATCGGGCGACGTACCAATAATCGGAACGCCTGCCGCTTCTAACGCACGCGCCAATTTCAACGGTGTTTGTCCGCCATATTGAACGATGACACCTTTTGGTTTTTCGATGTGAACGATTTCTAACACATCTTCGAGTGTCAATGATTCAAAATATAAACGGTCAGACGTATCAAAATCGGTCGAAACAGTTTCAGGATTACAGTTCACCATAATGGTTTCATAACCGTCTTCGCGCAACGCTAATGCGGCATGAACACAGCAATAATCAAATTCAATCCCTTGTCCAATTCGATTTGGGCCACCGCCTAAAATGATGATTTTCTCTTTGTCTGAAACACGCGCTTCACATTCTTCTTCATACGTTGAATACAAATAAGCGGTGTCCGACGAAAATTCTGCCGCACACGAATCAATGCGTTTGTAAACGGGACGAATGTTTTGTTTATGGCGAATGTTGCGAACTTCAGTTTCGGACGCATCGAGCAATTTTGCCAAACGTAAATCTGAAAAACCTTTGCGTTTGAGTTTGTATAATTCGCCTGCTTTCAACGTCGAAAGTGTTTTTGTCGAAAGTGATTTTTCAGTCAAAATCAAATCTTCAATTTGCGCCAAAAACCACGGATCAATTTTGCTGGAATCATGAACTTCGGCAATCGTCATGCCGCTACGGAATGCATCGGCAACATACAACAATCTATCAGGACCTGGATGACGCATTTCACGACGCATTTTGTCGCCTGCATCGTCAGCCGTTAAATCGGTAATTTCATCCAACCCGCTGATGCCAATTTCTAAACCTCGCAATGCTTTTTGCAACGATTCTTGGAACGTGCGACCAATCGCCATCACTTCGCCGACGGATTTCATTTGTGTGGTTAAACGGTCGTCAGCTTGCGGGAATTTTTCAAAGGTGAAACGCGGCACTTTGACAACAACGTAATCAATTGACGGTTCAAATGACGCAGGCGTTTTGCCACCCGTGATTTCATTTTGTAATTCATCAAGCGTAAAACCAACTGCGAGTTTTGCCGCGACTTTCGCAATCGGGAAACCCGTCGCTTTCGATGCTAACGCTGACGAACGCGAAACACGCGGATTCATTTCGATAATAATCATGCGCCCATCAACAGGATTGATGGCAACTTGAACGTTTGAACCGCCAGTATCTACGCCAATTTCACGCAAAATAGCGAGCGACACATTCCGCAAAATTTGATATTCCTTATCGGTCAACGTTTGCGCGGGGGCAACCGTAATCGAATCACCCGTGTGAACGCCCATCGGATCAAAATTTTCAATCGAACACACGATAATGCAATTATCTTTCGTATCGCGGACAACTTCCATTTCGTACTCTTTCCAACCGAGTACCGATTCTTCAATCAATAATTCATTGGTTGGCGACAGATACAAACCGCGTTCGCAAATTTCAATGAATTCTTCTTTGTTGTACGCGATGCCGCCGCCGCTTCCGCCCATTGTGAAAGACGGACGAATTACCGTTGGATAACCGACTTCTTTTTGCGCGGCTAAGGCTTCTTCCATCGTGTGAGCGGTTTTGGATTTGGCGACTTCCAAACCAATTTTCTTCATCGCGTCGTTGAAAAGTTGACGATCTTCGGCTTTGTTAATCGCTTCTTTGGACGCGCCAATCATTTCGACGTTGTATTTTGCCAGCACGCCGTGTTTGTCTAAATCTAACGCGCAATTCAACGCAGTTTGTCCGCCCATCGTCGGTAAAATCGCGTCGGGGCGTTCTTTGGCAATGATTTTTTCAACGGTTTGCCAATCAATCGGTTCGATATAAACCGCGTCCGCCATATCGGGGTCGGTCATAATCGTGGCGGGATTTGAATTCACCAAAATCACGCGATAACCTTCTTCGCGTAAGGCTTTGCAGGCTTGCGTGCCTGAGTAGTCGAATTCACACGCTTGACCAATTACAATCGGTCCTGCGCCTAATAATAAAATGGATTTTATGTCGGTTCTTTTTGGCATATTTTTCTATGAGGCTCGTATTTTTAGGGCTGAACGAAATGGGAAAATTAACGGGCGTTCATCAATTCGATAAACTCATCAAATAACGCTTCCACATCATGAGGACCTGGACTTGCTTCTGGATGACCTTGAAAGCTAAACGCTGGGCAATCGGTTCGTTTAATTCCTTGCAAACTACCGTCAAATAACGATTTGTAAGTTGCCACTAAATTGGCTGGCAAACTCGCTTCATTTACGGCAAAACCATGATTTTGACTACTAATCATTACGCGACCTGTAGCGATTTCTTGAACGGGATGATTTGCGCCATGATGCCCGAATTTCATTTTTTCGGTTTTCGCGCCACTCGCCAAAGCCAATAATTGATGTCCTAAACAAATACCAAAAATAGGCGTTTTGGTTTCTAAAATCGTTTTAATAGCTTCAATTGCGTAAGTACAAGGTTCTGGATCACCAGGACCATTGGATAAAAACACACCATCAGGTTTCAACGCTAAAACTTCAGAAGCAGGTGTTTTGGCTGGCACAACCGTGACGCGACAACCACGATTTGCTAACAAACGTAAAATGTTTCGTTTCACACCAAAATCATAAGCCACAACGTGTTTGGTTAAGTTTTCAGCTTGAACGTAACCCTTTCGCAAATCCCAAATGTTTT
This sequence comes from Methylococcaceae bacterium, assembly GCA_037134135.1. Classification (GTDB taxonomy): domain Bacteria; phylum Pseudomonadota; class Gammaproteobacteria; order Methylococcales; family Methylomonadaceae; genus UBA10906. The sequence goes on from JBAXMT010000033.1 coordinate 5,296, forward strand.
CCGTCCATTCGTAAGTTTCAGCCGTTGTCACTTCTTTCGCTAAATCCAAACCTTTCAAACCTGCGAATTTTTCAATGACAGCTTTCGCTTTTTCAACTGTTTCAATTTCGCCAGCGATAATGCAACCACGTTGTGCGCCTTTATCACGCAAAATGCGGGTTAATTTTCGCGTATCGATTTCAGCGATTGCTACGACATTGTTATCAATTAAATACTGTTGCAACGTTTTTTCACTGCGCCAATTACTGGTCAATAATGGCAAATCTCGAATCACCAAACCACTCACAAAAACGCCATGTGATTCTTGATCTTCCTCAGTTGTGCCGACGTTGCCGATGTGGGGATAAGTTAGTGTAACAATTTGCTGTGCGTAAGAGGGATCGCTCAAAATTTCTTGATAACCCGTCATTGCGGTATTAAAAACAACTTCGCCAACGCTACAACCCGCTGCGCCTATGGATACACCGTTAAAAACGGTGCCGTCTTCTAACACTAATTGTGCGGAACTCATCGAAATTATTACCCTCTAATGTGCAAAACGGGATTCGTCCAAAACGCCTCCCGTTGTTAAAAAATCTGTGGCAACTATACAAAATTATGCCGTTTTGGTCATTAACAATTTTAAAATAATTTAGACGTTACCAATACATTCGCCAAAATTAAAAAATAGTACAGTGAACTTCAAAATCAATACTATTAAATTAAGAAAAAACTTTAAAAACAATGTCTTTCCTGCGCTTGTAAAAATCCAATTTTTTATTGGTCATGAACAACGAGGACGTTGGCGATTTTGATTTGTTCTTGAAAGAGGAATATGGAAAGTTGTATTTTTACATGATTCAACGTTCAATTTTGGTTGAATAATATCAGTGTTGCATTGTTCGTATTTAATGCGTTTTAAAGATTCGGCTAAAAAATATATTCGATTCTCTTGTCTGTATTATGCGTGCTTGATCCAGAATTTACCGTTTAATGGAATTTTTTTAGATTTAAAAGTTGGTGTGTTCATTGTTTTACCTTTGTGTTTTGGTGTGATTTACTTTTGAAACCGCTTTAAAACTTGAAACATTGCCGCAGCTTTGTCGAAACTTTCTTGATATTCATCCTCGACTTTGGAATCATTCACAATGCCGCCTCCCGCCCAAAATCGAATCGTGTCGTGCGATTGAACCAGCGTGCGAATAGCTATATTCGTGTCCATGTTGCCATTAAAATCGATGTAACCAATTGCGCCACAATAAACGCCGCGCCGATTTGGTTCGAGTTCTTCAATCACTTGCATAGCCCGAATTTTCGGTGCGCCAGTAATCGAACCACCAGGAAAACAATGTTGTAACAAATCAAGCGCGTGATGATTGGCGTTTAATTCACCCGTCACTGTACTTACCAAATGATGAACGGTGCTATAACTTTCGATTTCAAACAACTTCGGTACACGCACTTTTTGACACACTTTGCTGATGTCATTCCGTAATAAATCAACAATCATCACGTTTTCAGCGCGATCTTTTGGGCTGGTTTTTAAATCGGTAATTTGCGCGTCATTTTCGATTGAATCCGATTTGCGTGGGCGCGTGCCTTTAATCGGTTTCGTTTCAACATAACGCCCCGTTAACTTTAAAAATCGTTCTGGCGAGGAACTCAAAATTTTCACATCAGGAAAATTCAAATAAGCACTAAATGGCGCGGCATTGATTTCACGCAACGCTTGATACGCTTGCCAAGTATCGCCTTCACAAGTCGCTGAAAAACGCTGTGTTAAATTTACCTGATAACAATCGCCTTCTTTTAAATAATGTTTAATTTTCTGAAAAGCGCGTGTGTAACTTTCTTGTGAAAAATTGGCTTTTATTTGATTCGTAACGCGAAAGGATTTGGTTTTGTCTTGTGTTTTCAAACCACTTAAAAAATGAAGGATTTCTTCATGGCGCGTTTCGTTGTAACAAATCAAAAAACTTTTTTTGATTTCATGATCAACAATTACAGTCCAATCATAAATGCCAATCATCATTTCTGGAATAACTTCGGTATCTTTGGCAAGCGTCGGTAAATCTTCTAATCGTCGTGCTAAATCATACGAAAAATAACCAACAGCACCGCCGATGAATGGCAAATTTAAGTCAGCAAGATTGCTTGAATCAAAAATTTCCCCATAGCGCATCAACTCAATTTTAAGCAAATCAAACGGATTTTCATTAGAAATGATAATTTCATTTTTAGTCGTAATAGTCGTATTTTCGCCTTGCGTAATCAAAGTGCAAACAGGATTTCCAGATAGAATGTCGTAGCGTCCCTGAGTGCTGCGAGGACGACCACTATCTAAAAATACTGCCCATTCATTTGTTGCAAACGCCGCAAAAGTAGATGAGCTATCTAAAAAATAAGGAAAATTATAAAGAACCGCTTTTTTTTGCATATTGTTAGCGGCTGAAAAATTGACCAAATGCTCGACTGCCTGAGCCTGTTTTGATGGTGTCAGTGACTTTGAGTGTATTCGCATTGATAACGGAAACCGTATTATCAAACCAATTTGCAACGTAGACGAGAACATCATCCGAATGCGTTGAAATTCCTTCGGGTTTATCACCAACCGTTATTTCGCTCATGACTTTTAAAGTTTTTGTATCAATGACAGAAACATTGCCATCTTCTTGATTTGTCACAAATGCGAGCGAATCATTTTTTGCCAATGCCACGGTGTACGGTAATTTATTTACTTTTACAGTGGCGATTAAGTGCATCGTTTTGGTGTCTAAAACGCTGACATCATCACTTTGAACATTTGCTGTATAAAGTCGTTCATTTTTTGAATCTAACACTAAACCAAACGGATGTTTTCCAACGGGCGTAACATTTTTGGTTTTTAACGTTTGCAAATCAATTTGAGAAACAGAATTGCTCATTCGATTGGCAACGTATAGAAAACGATTATCTGAACTGATTGTCAAACCAGAAGGCGATTTTTCAACTTCAATCGTCGCGACAATTTGCAACGTTTGTGTGTCGATAACATTGACCGTATTTTCATACCAATCGGCAACATATAAACGTTGATTATCAGGCGAAATAGCAATGCCTAACGTACCTTCACTCAATTTAATGGTTGAAATAACCGCGTTTGTTTTTGTATCAATAACGGCAACACCTTTTGCTTCAGGTGTTGAAACATAAACACGCTCACCATTTGGCGAAACAGCTACGCCAGCGGGCTTTCCTCGTACTGAAATTGTGTTTTGAACAGTATTAGTTTGTGCATCAATAACCGAAACGCTGTCACCTAATTGATTTGTGATGTAAGCGAATGGCTTGGCTTCAACGGGAGAATATAAAAAAACGGCAGCGACTCCCATCGCTACCGTCCATTTGAAATGTTTTAACACTTATTTTTCAGCCAACGCTTTTAAATTCGCTAAACCTTCTTTTAATACAGCAGAAACGGCTGTATTTGCAGCTTCTTCATTCATTTCAGCAGGTGGATTGTTGTTCATGTAAGCGCGGTAATAACCTGTTTTCCATGACACAACAGCTGAACCATTGCTGTCTTCAACTTTAATACTTGCCGCGTAGTTATCAACTGGAAATACAGGTACTTTTTCTTCTACGCCAGAATGCACGATAGTGTGTGTAGTGCTGATGTCAGTAATTTTGTAATCGTAAGACATTTTAGTTGCATCATATTTTTTCAATTCTTCTGTGATTGTTCCGCCATTTTTTAGCGTCAAAGTACGCGATGCGCCTTTTTCATTTCCACCCGTTGCGGTTACGCCTCTGACAACTGGCAACCATGATAAATCGTTATATTCTTTAATAATGTTCCAAACTTTTGCAGCTGGTGCATTGATGGTGATTTCTTGTTCTAATTTTTGACGAACAGGTCCGTGTGCGCTAGCAACAGAAGTGAACATGAATGCGCCGAGTGATAGCAAAAGGGTCAATTTTTTCATTATTTGTTTCCTAAAAAGTTAAAGTGTAATTGTACAAGGTTAATTATATGCGAATTTTAGCGTCGCGCCACGATACAAATCACGTCAAACGTTGCAATGATTTCATCTTTAGTTCGTGGATAATGTGCCATCATGGTTTGTAGCGTTTTTTTAGACGTTAAATTTTTATTGCGTTGTGAATTTACATTATGTGCGCCGATATTTTTTAATTCGTGCATTAAATCTAAAACCGAATCGTAATGAGAAATATAAGAGATATTTTTCATTTCAATCGAACAAAAGCCTGCTCGAGTCAATGCCGATTGTAATTCGGACATCGTGTAAAAATCGTTAACATGAGAAAAATCATCAACATTTTTCCAAGCAGTTTTTAATTCATGCAGCGTTTTTGAACCAAAAATACTAAAAACTAACGTGCCATTAGTTTTCAAAATACGGCGTAATTCATTTAATGCTTCATCAATCGGTTGACACCATTGCAACGCTAAATTTGAAAAAACTGCATTGATACTTTCGGTTGAAAATGGCAACTGTTCAGCATCAGCACAAACGTAATTCACAGAATTACGCAATTTTTCCCGCGTCGTTTGTAACATTGGAAATACTAAATCCAATGCAACCAACGTTTCGCAGTGTGGCAATAATTCCTGTGTTAAAAATCCTGTCCCACACCCTAAATCAATAATGTTTCCCGTTAAATTTTCTGGCAAAAACGTTTGTAATAAATCGCGTCCAACGTTGCGTTGCAATTCTGCCACGCTGTCGTAAGTTTGCGAGGCGTTGCCAAATGATTGTTTTATTTTTCTTTTATCTAATGACATTGAGAAAATTATGAATTGAATTTAAACAATTTTCAGGTTGAGTAACAAACGGAATGTGCGTGGCATTTTTTAAAATAATGAGCTGCAAATTCGGTTGAAACATTTGCATTTGTTCGCCGATTTCAACGAGAATAAGCGCGTCGTTATCGCTCAAAATTGCCGAAATCGGACATTTCAAATTCATCAAAACTGCCCGCAAATCGCTCGTTTTAAGCAACGCCAAACTGGTTTCTAAATTGGTTAGTTCGGGTGTAGGTTTTAAAGCAAAACGGGCTTTCACGTCTTTCAAAAAAGTCTGAGAACCCTGTAATTGCAATGCTAAAAAACGTTGCAATGTCGCGACTGAATTGGCGTGTAATTGTTCAGAAAAAGCGTTAAAAGTTTCAAAAGACATTCCTGCCCAGTTTTCTTTCTCAACAAAACAAGGATTTGTTGCCAATAAAACTACGCCTTTCACACGTTTTGTATAACGTGCAGCAATATCCAACGCTACCGTTCCGCCTAACGACCAACCGAGTAAATAAAAGGGTTCGTCATCTAATGCGGCGACAATTTCATCACTTATCGCTTCCAAATTATCACGCCACGGCAAATCGACCAATGTCACGCGATAATGTTGCGAAAGTTGTGTGGCAAAATCACCCCACAACCCGCTGTGCATCGCCCAACCGTGCAATAAAACCAAATGCTTCACAGTAAATTATTTCGTCCGACTTTCTAAATAATCTTCGTAATTACCATTGAAATCAACGATACCATGCGCGGTAATTTCAATAACTCGCGTTGCTAATGACGATACAAATTCGCGGTCATGGCTGACGAAAATTAACGTCCCTGGATATTGTTCAAGTGCGGTGTTTAAAGATTCAATCGATTCCATGTCCAAATGGTTGGTTGGTTCGTCCAATACCATGATATTAGCTTTTTGTAACATCAACTTTCCAAACAATAAGCGACCTTGCTCACCACCCGAAACGACTTTTACTGACTTATTAATATCATCTTGCGAAAACAATAAACGTCCAAGCACTGCACGAATCGCTTGATCATCATCACTTTCTTTACGCCATTGATTCATCCAGTTAATTAACGTTTCATCTTCGGCAAAATCGTCGGCGTGATCTTGGGCAAAATAGCCAATTTCCGAATTTTCTGACCATTTAATTTCGCCCGTATCAGCGGTTAATTCGCCAACTAAGGTTTTCAGCAACGTTGATTTTCCAATCCCATTTGCACCAATAATCGCTACTCTATCACCTGCAGCAATCATCAAATTTAGGTTTTTAAATAATGGTTCTTCGCTATAACCTTTGCTCAAATTTTCAACTTCTAATGCTAAACGGTGCAATTTTTTGGTTTGGTCAAAACGAATAAAGGGATTGACACGACTAGACAATTTCACTTCATCAAGTTGAATTTTATCTAATTGTTTGGCGCGAGAAGTCGCTTGTTTGGCTTTTGAAGCGTTGGCAGAAAAACGACGAACGAACGCTTGTAATTCTACAATTTGGGTTTTCTTTTTCGCATTTCCCGCTAGCAAACGTTCACGAACCTCTGTCGAAGCGACCATGTAATCGTCGTAATTACCTGGATAAACGCGCAATTCGCCATAATCCATGTCGGCAACGTGGGTGCAAACGCTGTTTAAGAAATGGCGATCATGCGAAATAATGACCATCGTGCAATCACGGTCATTCAACATATCTTCGAGCCAGCGAATCGTGTTAATGTCCAAGTTGTTTGTTGGTTCGTCAAGTAACAAAATATCGGGATTTGAAAACAACGCTTGAGCCAATAAAACGCGCAATTTCCAACCTGGTGCAACCGCACTCATCAAACCAAAATGTTGCTCAACTGGAATATCCAAACCAAGTAATAGTTCGCCAGCGCGTGATTCGGCGGTGTAGCCATTAAATTCAGCAAACACCGTTTCCAATTCTGCGGCGTGCATATAATCATCTTCAGTGGCTTCTAAATTAGCGTAAATGGCATCACGTTCTGACATTGCCGCCCACATTTCTTTATGCCCCATCAGCACGACATCTACGACACGGTAATCTTCAAAAGCGAATTGATCTTGGCGTAAATTACCGAGACGTTCATTCGGCGACAGACTCACGTTTCCTGCAGAAGGTTCTAAATCGCCACTGAGGATTTTCATAAACGTGGATTTTCCACAGCCATTTGCGCCGATTAAACCGTAGCGATTTCCATCGCCAAATTTAACAGAAATGTTTTCAAATAATGGCTTTGCGCCAAATTGCATGGTGATGTTTGCGGTAGAAATCAAAATGGTTTTCCTAAAAATCGATATGAAAAAAAGTGCGTGTTAAAAATTAAACGAATGAACAAATATAATCGGTTGCAGTGTGAACGCGCATGGTAAATTGTGAATTTTCAGGAACGTTAAACGCTTCGCCACCTTTAATTGCTTTCCAATCTTCATTAGGTAATAAAACATCTAATGTGCCGCTTTGGATTTCCATTATTTCGGGTACACCGACATTGAAAACGTATTCACCAGGTTGCATAAAACCAAGGGTTTTTGTCGTTCCATCGGCAAATTTAAGGGTGCGGCTAGATACGTTTCCTTCAAAATAAACGTTCGCTTTTTTGATAACAGTAACATTACTAAATTCTGACATGAGATTTTCCTTTTTTAAGTTTGAAATTAAGATTTTTCAGGTTCTGGAACATAAATAATTTTTTGTCCACGATAATTAGAACGAATACTATCGATTGCGTGTTGCGTAAGTTCTGCACCTTGTCTAACTAAAACGGTGCCATATTGATCACACAAATCACCTAATTCTAATTTTCCTGGTGATAAATAAACGATTTTGTACAAATGTAATTCGTTGTTTTCAACAGGCAAATAAAACACGGGATTACGTTGCAATAATTCTAAAAAGACTTTGACTAATTCAGGGTCAAGTTCCGTTCCACTCGCGGTATTCGTGAAATAGTTAATAATATCTTCAGGCACAGAGCGTTCTTCGCCGAACATTTCACCAATCATCATCGAATCATACAAATCAACAACGGCTAGAATTCGTGCCGAAAGTGAAATTTCTTTACCTTTCAATTTATCAGGATAGCCTTCACCGTTAAATTTTTCATGATGATGACGTACTGTTTCTAAAACTTGGGCATCAGAAAGAACTTTTGAAAGTAAATGCTCACCTTCGCTAACATGACTTTGAATCAAATCCGTATTTTTGTGTAGTGTCATATCAAGTGATATTTGTTCAAAATCAATATCAATTTTCAAAAAACCAATGTCGTGAACCAAACCACTCACAAAAACATTTTGCTTAAATTCAGCTGATTGATTTAGCATTTTTGCTAACTCGAAGGCATAACACGCAACACGTTTACTGTGTAGCCCTAATTTTAGCGAGGCTTTATGTTGTGCCAAAAGTAAAATTTCCAACAAGCCATTGTTTATCATATAAATGTGCCTAATCTTCGTGGTTAAAATTGTTTTTATAAGCGAACAAACGTGTGATTGTGACAAGTCGGGCAGGGTGGAATTCGACTGGCGGTTTTAAAAGCGATTTCTTTGCCGCAATCGTCACAAAGAAACGTACCAGCAATCGTGATGTCGCCACTTTTATATTTATGCGTTTCAGCAAGAAGTTCTAGTTTCGCCAATTCAATGCGTGTTTTATCTGCAACGCTCAAAAACGCATCCCACGTTAAATTTTCAACCAATTCAATGTCGAATTTTAACCATTCAGTTAATGAATTATTATCGTGTGCAGGTAACAATGCTGCAGCGTGTTCAACGTCTCGTTTTACTTGCGTTGAAACGTGTTCCAATTCTTCAGCCGTTAAACTATTACTTTCATTGATTTTTTCTTTGGAAATCTCAAACGCATCAGTGAAAGAATTTAGCGTATCTTCCATTGTTTCATGCAAATGGCGCATGAATTCACTGTAAGCGGTAATTAGTTTTTCTGTATTCATAAAATTCCTTTCAAAATGTAATTGATGATGTGGCTATTCTAACTGGTTTAAACAAAAATAAAGCATCAAAAACGTAATTGCAGATTTAATTTGAAATAAAGTTTGCCATCTTTCTCAATAAACAATTTTCCAAAACGATGGCGCGTTGTAGATGGTGTATCGAGTTTAATGTTTTCGTACAAATACATTTTCAATGATTCTAAATCGATAATATGAAAAGCAACGCAATCGCCTGAATTTTTCATCACGATGCTGCCATTTGCTTGATATGCGCCATTCCATTTTGTGCCTGCGAAAAATCCGAGCAACACATCAACCAATAATTTTTGCACTTTATTTTGTAAAACCAGTTTGTCGCCATAATGAATTTGAGCATTTAAATTTGATTGCTCATGAATAAAATCCACGACTTTTGAAATGGCACTGATTCGATTTTTATAAAACGCTAACAAAATATGCGAAATAATTTCAGGCATTAGCGAATCGACCATTTTCAAATTATGCGTCATAGCTTCTTTTTCAGCGTTGATGTAATGAAAACGTCCGCCGTGTTGTTCGATAGCAATGATTCTATCTCGTAATTTTGTCGATGAATCAATGGAATTGATTTCATCAATTTTGTCTGCGCTCAACCTATCAACTCGAAAAATAAAATTCGTATTTCCTGACGCATTGAGCAAAGTTGGTTTTGCGCCTAAATACGATTTAATACCAAAACCTTCGTTGTTTCGTCGTGAAAAATCGTTGTGCGAAATATCTAAAAGAATGTCAGCTTTTTGATTGCTGTGACCGCCTTTGACTACGCTAAAACCTAACGCATCTTGGATAATTTCAAACTCTGGCAGCTCAAATGTGCCGCTTTTTGTTTTTATGACTTCAGTGAGTTTGTTTAGCGTTTCAGCGTTAATCAAATTAGAAAAGTTAAGTTGTTTTTTTAAACCTGTTTTCTTATCAACAATTTCAAGCGTAGATTTGTCCAAAATGAAAAATTCTAAATCTAAATTTTCAGTAGTAACCTTGTGGATGTTTAAAAAATCTTGTTTCGGATTTAAATTTACGTCGGCTAAAAAAACGTGTTGTTCGGCAAGTAATTTTACAAACACTAATAATTCGCTCCATTCACCTTTGTTATGTGTCGTTTTGGAATTGCTCATTTTTTGTCCTAAGTTATTCATGTAGATAATTAAATTCCGCCCGACCGCTTCAACAGCATCAACAGCAACCGAATTTCCCAATTGTTTCATTGCTTGTGTATTGCTAACTGGAAAATGAAAATCATCAGGAAAGCCCTGCATTTTACGCGCTTCTTTGTAGCTTAATTTTTTGACTTTACCATCGACTAAATACGCATCCCAATTTCTTCGGTCATCAATGTTGGAACCGCGTCCGCCGACACGAATCGTAAAACCAATATCACGACTGCATTCACCATTCCAAACATCACTCATCGTAAATTTAAGTGGAGTTTTTTCAGGAAAATGAAAACCACGCAAAAGTTCCGTATCGTTTTTTAATCCAACAATAAAAACTCTTGGGCGTAATTGCGGCAAACCATAATCCGAGGCATGAACGATTTTAAAATAAAACGAATAACCGAGTTCGGTTTCTAAAATGTTACGAATAATGGCAAAGGTTTTGCCGTTATCGTGATTGACTAAACCACGCACATTTTCTAAAAAAAAGGCTTTAGGTTTTTTTGCTTCGATAATTTCTGCGATATTGAAAAATAAATTGCCGCGTTCTGATTTGTGATTATCATCAAACCCACGTTTATAACCCGCTTGACTGAAAGGCTGACAAGGAAAGCCCGCACAAAGCACATCAAAATCAGGAATGTTTTGCGGCGTGATATTGCGAATATCGTCGTTGAAAAAGCCGCCCGAAAATAACTCTGGTGAAATGGATTCGTAATTGTGTTGATAGGTTTTTCTAGCATCGGCATCAATTTCGCTGGCAAACACACATTTTCCGCCCAATCGGTGCATGGCAAGATGAAAGCCACCAATCCCTGAAAATAAATCAATAAATGTAAATCCTTTGTCCATAAAAATCCTTAAAAAATCACTCGCTGAGAGCGAGTGATTTAGAACATTCTAATGTTGTCCTGTGTGACCAAAACCACCTTCGCCGCGATGACTTTCGTC
>JBAXMT010000034.1:0-16124 GCA_037134135.1 Methylococcaceae bacterium
CAAGTTGATCCGATTTTTGTCGAACATTGGGAAGATTTGCCTAAATTATTGGCGGGAATTGTTCACGAAAATGATGTAATTTTAACGATGGGGGCGGGAAATGTGGGGCAGTTTGCAACGCAATTACCACAGCTATTAACACAAGCCTTAGCGGGTTAAATCGTGAGCGAACCGACTGAAAAAAAGACACATCAAGGTGAATCGAGCGAATTATTGACGATAGTTATTCCCGATTATGAATTTGATGATGGCAAAGAATCGGATGTTATTTTTATCAGTAAATCGGCTTATCTTAAAAGCAAGGAAAAACGCAAACGCATTAGCAGGTTAAATTGTGAACAATCCGACTAGACAAATGCGTTATAACGAACCGCTTGCTAACTATACCAGTTGGCGAGTTGGTGGTGAGGCAGAGCGTTTTTATCAACCAGCGGACAAAGCCGACTTGATTCAATTTGTGCAAAATCTGCCTGAAAATGAACCGCTGTTTTGGATGGGTTTAGGCAGCAATTTGTTGATTCGTGACGGTGGAATTCGCGGCACGGTGATAAATACCAAAAATCGCCTCAAAGTTGTGCAGCGTTTAGACCACGAAACTATTTACGTTGAAGCAGGTGTGCCATGTGCGTTAGTTGCAAAATTTTGTGCTGAACAAGGTTTAATCGGTGCAGAATTTCTAGCTGGAATTCCAGGCACAATGGGCGGCGCGTTGAAAATGAACGCGGGCGCATTCGGCGGTGAAACGTGGGGAATCGTCCAAAATGTTGAAATGCTTAATCGGCGCGGCGACGTTTTCACAAAATCTGCCAAAGAATTTGAGGTGAGTTATCGTCACGTTAATTTGAAAAAAGACGAGTGGTTTTTAGCGACAACGTTGAAATTACAAAAAGGCGACACCAGCGAAAGCCAACAAAACATAAAAGCCTTGTTGGCAAAACGCGCCAATTCACAACCAACAAATCAACCTAGTTGTGGTTCTGTTTTTAAAAATCCAGAAGGCGACCATGCGGCACGTTTAATTGAAGCATCAGGGTTGAAAGGTTTTAAAATCGGAGGCGCACAAGTTTCCGAAAAACACGCTAATTTTATTATCAACGCGGGCGGCGCGACGGCTGCAGATATTGAACAGATGATTACTTACGTTCAAAAAGAAATCGCTCAAAAATATGGCATTTTGTTACAAACTGAGGTGTGCATCGTGGGTGAAAAATTAAAATCAAGCATAATTGAAAACGCTGAAAATTTTGGTACCGTCGCAGTTTTAATGGGCGGTAATTCGGCGGAACGTGAAGTTTCTTTGCGAAGTGGTGAGGCAGTTTATGCAGCTTTAGTTGCACGAGGCGTTGAAGCGATTGCCGTCAATGTCAAAGGCGACGTGATGGATTTTCTTGCGGATTTAAACGTTGACCGCGTTTTCAACATCATTCACGGACGCGGCGGCGAAGATGGTGTTTTACAAGCGATTTTAGATGTTTTAAACGTTCCTTACACAGGCAGTGGCGTTTTAGCATCAGCCCTTGCAATGGATAAATTGCGAACCAAACTTTGCTGGCGCGGCGCGAATTTACCAACACCAAATTGGTTTGTGTTGAAAAACGAAAACGATATTGATGTTTGCATCGAAACGTTAGGTTTCCCAATTATCGTAAAACCGTCGCTTGAAGGTTCAAGCGTCGGCATGAGTAAAGCGAAAAATCGTGAAGAATTAGTTGCCGCGTTAGAAGTTGCTTTAGCGTGTAATTGCGAAGTTTATGCCGAAGCGTGGGTAACGGGCGATGAATACACCGTTGGCATTTTGCAAGGTAAAGCATTGCCTGTGATTCGATTGGAAACACCACGCGAATTTTACGATTACGAAGCAAAATATAATTCGACGACTACGCAATATCACTGCCCGTGCGGTTTGAATACTGAACGAGAAAAACAATTACAAGAATTAGTGTTAAAAGCGAGTGAAATAATCGGCGTTGAAGGTTGGGCGCGTGTCGATGTTTTCATTGACAAAAATGGAGACGCGCAATTGATTGAAATTAACACCGTTCCAGGCATGACTGATCACAGTTTAGTTCCGATGGCAGCAAAACAAGCAGGCATGGATTTTAACGAACTCGTGTGGCGAATTCTTGAAACGAGTATTCGGAAATAATTGTGCGTTTAGCAAAAATCATTGTCATTATGGCGTTATTTACGAGCTTAGTTTATGCTGTGAAGCAAATCGTTCCTATTAAACATGTAAAAGTTGGTGGCGAATTTCAGCATCTTAGTAAAAATGAAATTGAAAACGCATTAGAGTCTTTGGTTGATGTTGGTTTTTTTGATGCTGATATACAAATGATTCATAACACATTGGCACAAATGATTTGGGTTGAAAATGCGACCGTTAATCGTGTTTGGTCGGATACCTTGTCAATTAAGATTAAAGAAAAACATCCTGTTGTTCGTTGGGGTAATGAGGCTTTGTTAAATAATAGGGGGGAAATTATTAAACCAACTGATATTATGCCATTTGAAAATTACCCGATCCTTTATGGGGTTGAAGGACAAGAAATAAAATCGTTAGAAATTATGAAAGGTGTAAACACAGCATTATCGGATCAGGAAATGAGTATGGCAGAATTCAGTATTAACAACCGTTGGGCTTGGAAAATTAAACTAACAACAGGTTTAGAAATTTTGCTAGGACGTAATGACCAGTTAAAAAAATTACAACGATTTATGAAAACATTGGATGTTTTAGGACGCGAACAAATCAATGCAATGGCAGTTGTTGATTTACGTTACCCTAATGGTTATGCGGTATCATGGAAACCAGATACAAAAATTATAGATTGGAAAAACTTACCCGCAGCGCAAGCTGCAAATAGATAAAAATAGGCTGCAACAGAGTAAAAAATGGCAAAAAAAACAGAACGTAATTTAATCGTCGGACTTGATATTGGAACTTCAAAAGTCGCGGCAATCGTAGGTGAATTGACTGGTGATGGTCATCTCGAAGTCATTGGTTTCGGATCAACGCCTTCAAGAGGCTTAAAAAAAGGTGTGGTAGTCAATTTAGAAACTACAGTGCAATCAATACAGCGAGCTATTGAAGAAGCGGAATTGATGGCGGGTTGCCAAATCAAATCTGTCTTTGCGGGAATCGCAGGTAGTCACATTCGTAGCCGCAATTCTCTCGGCGTGGTGGCGATTAAAGATAAAGAAGTCACGCAATACGATATTGATCGAGTTATTGATTCCGCAAGAGCGGTAGCGATTTCAGCGGATCAAAAAGTATTACACATTTTGCCTCAAGAATTTATTATCGATACCCAAGAAGGGATTAAAGAACCCATTGGAATGTCGGGCATTCGTTTAGAAGCAAAAGTTCATATCGTTACCAGTAGCGTTAGTGCATCGCAAAATATCATTAAATGTATTCGTAAATGTGGTTTAGACGTTGATGATATTGTGTTAGAGCAACTTGCATCGTGCCATTCTGTTTTAACAGAAGATGAAAAAGAGTTGGGCGTTTGCTTAATTGATATTGGTGGTGGAACGACGGATATTGCCGTTTATGTCGAAGGCGCGATTAAGCACACAGCCGTTATTCCAATCGCGGGTGATCAAGTCACAAATGATATTGCAGTGGCTTTACGCACGCCGACATTAAGCGCGGAAGAAATTAAACAGCGTTATGCTTGTGCGATGACCAAGTTATTGAATGATGACGACGAAGAAATTGAAGTGCCGAGTATCAGCGATAACAAACCATTTCGCAGAATTTCACGCCAAACATTGGCAGATATTATCGAACCACGTTATGAAGAATTGATGCTATTAGTACAATCTGAATTACGTCGTGTCGGTTACGAAGAACAAATTGCGGCTGGTATCGTTTTAACGGGCGGTAGCTCACAAGTTTGGGGCTTAATCGAATTGGCAGAAGAAATTTTCCACATGCCAGTAAGAGTCGGTAGCCCACAAAATGTCAGTGGATTAACGGAAGTTGTAAAAAATCCGATTCATTCAACAGGCGTAGGTTTATTGATGTATGGACGTGACCATCATCAACAACAAGGTTTGCATCATATCGCTGATCATGACAGTGGTGAATCGCTTGCCTCAAAAATAAAAAATTGGTTTCAAGGCAATTTTTAAACACACACAACAACAAACACATTTTAAACAACATACAAAATCCAAGGGAAATTACACATGAAAGATACATTTGAATTGATTGATACCTATAGTGAGAGCGCGGTAATTAAAGTTATTGGAATCGGCGGCGGCGGTAATAATGCCGTTAGCCACATGGCTGGAAATCATATTGAAGGCGTTGAATTCATTTGTGCAAATACCGACGCGCAAGCATTACGCAAATTAAATTTTGGCACAATTATTCAATTGGGCGTGGAATTAACCAAAGGCTTAGGAGCTGGTACAAACCCTGAAGTGGGTCGTCAAGCTGCTGAAGAAAATAAAGCTCGCATTCGTGAAGTTTTGGAAGGTGCGGACATGGTATTTTTGACTGCTGGCATGGGTGGCGGTACGGGAACTGGCGCGATTCCAGTGGTTGCTGAAATTGCTCGCAGCATGGGAATTTTAACCGTTGCTGTCGTTACAAAACCTTTTGCATTTGAAGGCAAGAAAAAACAAGATGCTGCTGAAAAAGGGATTATCGAATTAGAACGTTACGTTGATTCGTTAATCACCATTCCAAATCAAAAATTATTGCCTGTTTTAGGTAATAAAGTATCACTGGTTGATGCGTTCCAAGCTGCAAATAACGTTTTGTTAGATGCTGTCAAAGGAATTACAGATTTGATTGTTCACCCAGGTATGATTAACGTCGATTTTGCTGACGTTCGCACAGTTATGTCTGACATGGGTGCAGCAATTATGGGAACAGGTATTGCGACAGGTGAACATCGTGCGCGTGAAGCCGCTGAAAAAGCGATTGCTTGCCCACTACTTGAAGATATTAACTTAAAAGGCGCACGCGGAATTTTAGTGAATATTTCTGGTGCAAGCATGATGTTGGCTGAATTTGATGAAGTTGGTGCAATCGTTCATGCTTTCGCAGCAGAAGACGCAACTATTAAAATTGGAACATCAATTAATCCAGAATTAGATGACGAACTTAAAGTAACGGTTGTCGCGACAGGTATGGGATCACCAGCTGTTGAAGTAAAAATTCCTGTAAAAAATGCACGTCAAATCGTCGGCGGACCCGCGAATTATGATGGTTTAGATAAACCTACCGTTATGCGTCAACATTCTGCACAAACCGCTCGCACCGAAGGTCGTGAAACCCGTTTTGGCGCACAACCAAAACAAGGTGGCGACATTGATTATTTAGATATTCCAGCGTTTTTAAGAAGACAAGCGGACTAATCTGCACACACGCAGGTTTTTGGTCTGCACTCAACGCTAACTAACGCGCTCTCAAGGCGCGTTATTTTTTAACGGGCAATTCACGTCATGATTAAACAACGCACTCTAAAAAATACCATTCGCGCTACAGGCGTAGGCTTACATACAGGTGAGCAAGTTTATTTAACATTGCATCCAGCTGAACCCAATACGGGCATTTGTTTTCGGCGCGTTGATTTAGAAACGCCAGTTACCATCCAAGCCACACCTGAAAATGTCGGTGAAACCACGCTTTCAACAACTTTAGTTTCTGGTGATGTCAAAATTTCAACCGTTGAACATTTACTTTCTGCATTTGCAGGTTTAGGTATTGATAATGCCATTGTTGATGTAACGGCAGCAGAAATTCCAATTATGGACGGCAGTGCAGGTCCTTTTGTATTTTTATTGCAATCCGCTGGTGTGCAAGAGCAAGACAATCCAAAACAATATCTTCGTATCAAACACGCCGTTCGTGTTGAAGATGGCGATAAATGGGCTGCTTTTGAACCATTTGATGGCTTCAAAGTCACGTTCACCATTGATTTTGAACATCCTGCATTTGAAAATCATGTCAAAACTGCCACGATGGATTTTTCGTCTACGACTTTTGTGCGTGAAGTCAGTCGAGCGCGAACATTTGGTTTCATGAAAGACATTGAAACGTTACAAAAAAATAATTTGGCGTTAGGGGGTAGTTTAGATAATGCGATTGTGGTTGATGACAATAAAGTAATCAATGAAGATGGTTTACGTTATGCCGACGAATTTGTAAAACACAAAATTCTCGACGCAATTGGTGATTTATATTTATTGGGTCACAGTTTAATCGGTGAATTTACGGGGCATAAATCGGGGCATGGTTTAAATAATTTGTTATTACGCGCCTTACTTGAAGACAAAGATGCTTGGGAAATGATCAGTTTTGAAAACGAAAATGATGCGCCCATTTCATTCATGCGCTCTGCTGAAACCCCTCGTCATCCTGAATAAATGATTGTTCACGAATTCGATGTAATTGTTGTAGGTGCGGGGGGGGCTGGTTTACGCGCCACGCTTGGCACGGTTGAAAAAGGGTTAAAAACCGCCTGTCTGACCAAAGTTTTTCCGACACGCAGTCACACCGTTGCCGCACAAGGCGGAATCAGCGCGGCATTGGGAAATATGGGCGAGGACGATTGGCGATTTCATTTTTACGATACGGTAAAAGGCTCGGATTGGCTCGGTGATCAAGATGCTATTGAATATATGTGCCGTGAAGCAATTCCTGCCGTGATTGAATTGGAACATTATGGCGTGCCATTTTCACGCACTGCCGAAGGTAAAATTTATCAACGCGCTTTTGGTGGAATGACGACTCATTACGGCGAAGGGCAAGCGCAACGGACTTGTGCGGCTGCCGATAAAACAGGTCACGCCATTCTGCACACACTTTATCAACAAGCCTTAAAACACAAAGCTGAATTTTTTGTGGAATACATTGTTCTCGATTTAGTCATGAAAAACGGCGAATGTCGCGGTGTGATTGCGTGGTGTTTGGACGATGGTTCACTGCATTTATTCAAAGCACACGCCACAATTTTAGCGACGGGCGGTTATGGTCGAACCTACTTTTCGTGTACGTCTGCTCACACCGTCACGGGCGATGGTAATGCGATGGTTTTACGCGCAGGTTTGCCGTTGCAAGATATGGAATTTGTGCAATTTCACCCGACAGGCATTTACGGCGCAGGCTGTTTAATCACGGAAGGCGCACGCGGCGAAGGTGGTTATTTAACCAATTCTGAAGGTGAACGTTTTATGGAACGTTACGCGCCAAACGCTAAAGATTTAGCTTCACGCGATGTAGTCAGTCGTGCTATGACAATGGAAATTCATGCAGGACGTGGCGTTGGCGAATTGAAAGACCATCTTTATTTACACCTCGAACATTTGCCCCCTGCCCTGCTTCATGAACGCTTGCCAGGTATTTCTGAAACATCGCGCATTTTTGCTGGCATCGATGTCACCAAACAACCGATTCCCGTTCTGCCAACCGTTCACTACAACATGGGCGGTATTCCAACCAATTATCACGCCGAAGTGGTCACGTTAAATGGTGAAAATCCAGATACTGTTGTCAAAGGCTTAATGGCAATCGGTGAAGCAGCGTGTGTTTCAGTTCATGGCGCAAATCGCTTGGGTTCAAATTCGCTGTTGGATTTAGTTGTTTTTGGACGTGCCGCCGCGTTGCGTTGCGCTGAATTGATTACGCCAAATCAACCACATTCGGATTTAAAACCCGATTCTTACGCGTCCGCTTTAGCGCGATTTGAGAAAATCAGGAATGCAAACGGCGATTTAAAAACTGCTGAAATCCGTTCTGCAATGCAAAAAACCATGCAAACTAAAGCCGCTGTTTTCAGAACGCAAACGACGCTAGATGAAGGTGTAGCTGAAATAAAATCGGTGCGTGAATCGTTTGCGAATTTGGGTTTAACCGACCGTTCGTTGATTTGGAATACCGATTTAGTTGAAGCGTTAGAACTCGATAATTTGCTTTCTCAGGCGACCGTTGCTATTCACGCTGCTGCGAATCGTCACGAAAGTCGGGGCGGTCATGCGCGAGAAGATTATCCTAATCGGGACGATGAAAATTGGTTGAAACACACGCTGACGTGGTTGCAAAAAAACGAAGTGAAAATTGATTATCGTCCCGTTCATTTATACACGCTCACAGATGACGTTAAAATGATTCCGCCAAAAGCGCGAACTTATTGAATATCGTCGATGACGCAGTACGCTTTAAAAATCATAATTTCGGCAACGCTTTTAGTAGCAATTTCCGAATTAGCCAAACGAAATTCTTTTTTTAGCGCAGCTTTAGCCTCGATTCCGTTCACATCGTTACTAGCTTTTGTTTGGTTATATTTAGATTCGGGCGACGTTGAGAAAGTTGCCACTCTTTCACAAGGAATCTTTTGGCTGGTTTTACCGTCGTTAGCATTGTTTATTGTGTTGCCACTTTTACTTCGTATCGGCGTAAATTTTTGGTTAAGTTTGACGGTGGCTTGTGTCGTCACCGCCTTTGCTTATTTTGGAATGATTAAAATTTTAGAATGGTTCAACGTTCAAATTTAATTTTCACTTTCTTTGTCGTCATCGTCGCTTAACTCCGAAATTTCTTTCAATCGCGCAATCACTCTAAAGTTCAAACTGCTTTCGAGTATATTGCCATCGGCATCGAGCATCTCGACAATTTCACCCGTCAATAATTCCAATGCTTCATCAACCGTATTCACTGCATAAATCGAAAATAATCCTGCTTCAACCGCATCTAAAACATTTTGTTTTAACATCAAATTGCGTTTATTTGCCGCTGGAATAATCGCAGCGTGTGAACCGTCTAAACCGCGTGCCTGACACAATCTAAAAAATCCTTCAATCTTTTCGTTCGCGCCACCAATCGCCTGAACTTCACCATATTGGTTAATCGAACCTGTGACTGCAAAATTTTGTTTAATTGGTACGCACGTCAACGCCGAAATCAAACTACACAATTCCGCCAACGACGCGCTATCGCCGTCGATATGACCATAAGATTGTTCAAGCGCAATGCTGGCAGAAATCGCCAATGGGAATTGTTGCGCGTAACGATGTCCTAAATAACCTGTCAAAATCATCACGCCTTTGGTGTGTAACGATTGCCCTAATTCGGCTTCGCGCTCAATATCAATAATGCCCCGTGAACCAGGATAAACCGTGGTGCTAATTCGTGCGGGCGTACCAAAACTACTGCCGCCCATATCCAAAACCGTCAAACCATTGATTTTGCCGACCTTCGCGCCATCGGTATCAATCAAAATCGTGCCGTCGAGCATTTCTTCTAAAATCGTTTGCGATACCCGTCCGTTGCGATATTCACGCGCATTTAATGCTTCTTCAATTTGAATTCGGTCAATGTTTTCACTTTTACTTTTTATCGCAAATAATTGTGCTTCGCCAATAATTTCTAACGCATCGTTAATACACGCTGAAAAATACTGCTGACTTTCCGCTAATCGGCAACTGTGTTCAATAAGTCTTTCGATGGCGGCTTGCGTGAGTGGACGTGTTTTTGCATCAGTAGCTTGTTTTTGCATCAATTGCGCGAAATGTTGCATCGTCGTGGGTGTGCGGAGAATCCGATAATCAAAATCCGCCAATACACGAAACGATTCATTAAATTCATCATCCATCGATTCCAGCAAATAATAAATATCACAATTGCCTACCAAAATGATTTTCACATTCAACGGAATTACTTCGGGTTTAAGTGTAATCGTATTCGCGCTTTGTTCGGTGTACGGCGATTCGATTTCGATGCAACCCGATTTCAATGCGCGTTTCAGACCTTCCCAAACAAACGAATAATTCAGCAATTTTTCAGCATCTAAAATTAAATAACCGCCATTTGCTTTGTGTAATGCGCCTGCACAAATTCGACGATAATGCGGTACAAGCGTTCCTTGATCGTTGGCATATTCGACGCGCCCAAATAAATTTTGATAAGTTGGATGCGTTTCATAAATGACAGGCGCACCGCTATCTTGTTTGTAATCAATCAAAATGTTTGGAGCATATTGCTCCATAATCAATCGTTTCAATGTGTGGTCACGATCAATTGGATCATTTGTCGAAACAGGCATCAAAAAGTCGTTAATCGTCAAACGTAGATTTTTTTTCACTTCCGATAAATACGTCACAACATCTTCAATGCTTTCATAACGTGAATTTAGTTCGTCAAATAACGGTTCAATCGCTACGTCAATAGTATCGTTATTAAGCTGTGTCATTGATGCAGCTAGCTCTCTACGCCACTGAGGTAATTCTAATAACGCTTCACTTAAACAATCTTCTAATTCTTCAATACATCGTTTAAACACGTCCCTATCTTCGCTCGATAACGCAGATACTTCATCATCGCGCATCGGTTTGTTATCGTATAAAGGTAAGAAATTAAACGTGTCATTTTCAGAAAATAAACCAATGCCTAATTGTCGTGCTTGTTCATCAACGCGCTCAGTGGCATCGCGGTAAATGTGAACAAATTGGCGTTCAATTACCGTTTTTTTCTGTTGATAACTAGGATTTTCAAACGCGGCAGGAAATGTGGCGAGAACATTGGTGATTAAGTTTTCAATCGCTTTACAAAAATCTTGTCCATTTTCAGCGGGTAATTGAATAGCAATCGGCTCACGCGAATTATCAAAATTATCAACATACGCATACGTCGATGGCGCAGGATGACTAGGTGCAAGATTATTTAAATACTGCATTATCATCGACAATCGTCCTGAACCCGTTTCGCCCATGACAAAAATGTTATAACCTGAATTCGACATCGCAATGCCAAATTCAAGAGCCGATTGAGCGCGTTCCTGCCCTAAAATGGCTGCTTGTGAATCTAACGATGCGGTGAAATCAATCGCACTTAAATCGATTTTAGCTTTTAAGGTTTCAATTGGTAGTTTTAGAGAATCTGTCATGAATTATTATTTTATGATGAGGCTATTGTTAACGGCTTTAACACCTTTGATTGTTCGAGCTAATTGGACAGCACGATCGGCTTCTTTTTGACTATCAATAAAGCCACTTAGTTGAACGGTGCCTTTATAACTTTTGACGTTAATATCAAGCATTTTCAAACGTGAGTCACCTAAGAATGTAGATTTTATTTTGGTTGTCAAAATGGTGTCATCGAAATACTCGCCTGTGCTTTCGTGTTTGGCATTCTCAGCACAACCGACTATTCCGCTCATTAAAAATAGACTTAACAAAAGACGATTGAGAAACTTTAGTGTGTTCATAGTGAATTTAGGTCAAAAGGTTCAAAGTGAAAGTAGAACATATCATAACGGTTTAGCCTTTTAGAGGCTATAAAAGGCGTTGGTGCATCAAGGCTCTTAAGCTGAAGCCACCATAATTTTGCTTTGATCATCTTTTTATTGCAAAACTAGAATAATTTAAAATAAAACCTATAAAATAGGTCAACTTTAACTTACCCCTAAAATCGACATGAAAAAAATCGAACTTCTCTCGCCTGCGGGAACTATCAGAAATATGCGTTATGCGTTTGCTTATGGTGCGGACGCAGTTTATGCGGGGCAGCCGCGTTACAGTTTGCGCGTCCGAAACAATGATTTTCTGCACGACAATTTACAAATTGGTATCAACGAAGCACATCAACTCGGCAAAAAGTTTTTTATCGCGGCAAACGTGATTCCGCATAATGCAAAAATCAAAACTTTTATGAAAGACATCGCGCCAATTGTTTCGATGAAACCTGACGCGCTAATTATGGCAGACCCTGGTTTGATTATGATGATGCGTGATGCTTATCCTGAAATGCCGATTCATTTGTCGGTGCAGGCGAACACGGTGAATTTTGCCAGCGTGAATTTTTGGAAGCGCATGGGGGTGGAACGAGTGATTTTGTCGCGGGAATTATCGCTCGACGAAATTGCTGAAATTCGTCAAGAATGCCCTGACACCGAAATTGAAGTTTTTGTACATGGCGCGTTATGTATTGCGTATTCGGGACGGTGTTTATTGTCGGGATATTTCAATCACCGTGATCCAAATCAAGGCACTTGTACGAATTCTTGCCGCTGGAAATACGATACAAAACCCGCCGAAGAAAATGCTGAAGGCGATTTGATTTTACCCGCTGAAAATGGCGAAGTTTTATCCATGAGCGACATTAGCAACGCAAGTTGTGGCGGTGCAGAACGTCATCCGTTAGCAGACAAAGTTTATTTTCTCGAAGAAGAAGGACGCAAAGGCGAATTATTGCCTGTGATGGAAGACGAAAACGGCACTTATATCATGAATTCCAAAGATTTACGCGCCATCGAACACGTTCAACGATTGGTTGAAATCGGCGTAGACAGTTTGAAAATTGAAGGTCGCACGAAATCGCATTATTACGTTGCTCGCACCGCGCAAACGTATCGCCAAGCGATTGACGACGCGCTTGCAGGACGTGAATTTAATCCTGAATCACTAGGCGTTTTAGAAAATTTGGCGAATCGCGGTTATACAGACGGTTTTTATCAACGTCATCACACCCACGAACAACAAAATTATTTAACAGGTTATTCTAAAAGCCATCAACAACAGTTCTGCGGTGAAATTCGCGATTACGATAAAGAAACAGGTTTGGCAACAATTGATGCTAAAAATAAATTTGCGGTTGGGGATAAAATCGAATTGATTTTGCCCGTCGGGAATCAAGATTTGGTGATTGAACACATGGAAAATATGTACGGTCAAGAAATACAAGAAGCGAGCGGCGGCGGGTATGAAGTGAAAATTCCATTACCTGAAATGACTGCGAATTATGGTTTAATTTCGCGGTACATTTAACTTGATTGGCGTTGGTGCATATAGATGTGTCAAAAATTAATTCTTAATAATTTTATTTATGCGCCAACGTCCAGATTAGTCTCAATCGATTCCAAATTTTTAGAGAGTTTAAATGTTTCGTTATTTTCCCCCGCAAAAAAATCTTCATCCTCACAATTACCGTGATTATTACATTGCTGCATTTACATTTTTTTGTGTTGCGGTATGTTTAATTACCGATGCCGATGCGACATTGGAAAAACAAAACGCTTTAGGTGTAAGCGGTTGGGTATTTTTAATCGGTTGGTTACTTGGTGAAAACAAAGAAATTCGCGTCCAAGTCTTAATTGCGGTGTTATTCGCAACGATTGGTGAACATTTTGCTTCGCCGTTTATGGGTGGATACACTTATCGATTTCATAATGTTCCAGCGTATGTCCCTGCTGGTCATGGTATGGTTTATTTAACAGCGGTGGCTTTAGGTCGTTCTGGTTTGTTTGTGCGTTATGCTCGGCAAATTGCCTATTTTGTTGTTGCCGTGTGTGGCGCGTGGTCATTGTGGGGAATTACATTTGCGACACAAGGCGATTTTGTTGGTGCATTATTGTTTGTCGTTTTTTTATTTTATTTGTTTAAAGGGCGTTCGCCGCTGGTTTATTTAGCGGCATTTTTTATTACGACTTGGTTGGAACTTATCGGCACAGCGGTTGGAACGTGGCAATGGGCAGCGATTGATCCCGTTTTAGGTTTACCACAAGGCAATCCGCCAAGTGGTGTCGCCGCGTGGTATTGTCTTGTTGATGCGGTTGCAATGGGCGGTTCTGCTCCCGTACTGCGTGCAGCGAAACGAACACGGGATTTCTTGTTGCGTTATTTACAATAAAACCACGTCATATTGTTCTTGGTTGTAGCCTGATTCGGAGCGAAATTTAATTTGAACACTTAAAAACGTTTCTAAATCTGAAAGCATATCGGCTTTTTCATCAAGTAATAATTCAACGACTTCATTCGATGCTAATACTAAAATTTGCTGCACTTTGTATTGTCTAACTTCACGAATAATTTCTCGAAAAATTTCTAAACAAATTGATTCAGCCGTTTTCAAAACTCCTCGTCCACCACACGCGCAACAAGGTTCACATAAAATATGTTCCAAACTTTCGCGTGTGCGTTTGCGCGTCATTTCCACCAAACCCAAAACAGATACTTCGGTAATTTTAGTTTTCGCGTGATCTTTTTCTAAATGTCGATTTAATGCCTGCAACACTTGCTGTCTGTGTTCTTCGCCTTTCATGTCGATAAAATCAATGATGATAATGCCGCCCAAATTTCGCAACCGTAATTGTCGAGCAATCGCTTGCGCGGCTTCTAAATTAGTTTTAAAAATAGTTTCTTCTAAATTTCGACCACCTACATAACCGCCCGTATTGACATCAACCGTTGTCATTGATTCGGTTTGGTCAAAAATCAAATATCCGCCTGATTTAAGTTTTACTTTGCGAGCTAAGGCTTTTTCAATTTCATCTTCAACGCTATAAATATCAAAAACAGGACAATCACCTGCGTAATGTTCAATCACTGGAATAATTTCAGGGGCAAAAATTTCAGCAAATTCGACCAGTTTTACATACGTTTCTTTGGAATCTACGCGAATGCGCTCAATGCCTTCGCGATACAAATCACGCAAGGTACGAATACTGAGTGGTAAATCTTTATGGATGAATTGCTTGGCTGCTGCTGTAGCAATTTTCGCACTAATCGATTCCCATAATTTCAATAAAAACTCCATATCAGCCAATAAAACCGCTTCTTCAACTGATTCAGCAGCCGTTCTTGCAATAAATCCTCCGCAATTATTAGCTTGTTTGAATTGCTCTAAACACGTTTTTAAACGAGTGCGTTCTTCGACACATTCAATACGTTGCGAAATACCCGTATTCATTGAATACGGCATATAAACTTGATAACGCGATGGAATCGAAAGATCCATCGTTAAACGTGCGCCTTTACTACCAAGTGGATCTTTGAATACTTGAACAACGATATGCTGCCCTTCACGCAAATAATGTTCGATATTGGCGGAACCTTTCTTTTCCAATTCGCGTGGACACAAATCAGACAAATGCAAAAATGCAGATCGCGGCAAACCAATATCAACAAAAGCAGCTTGCATTCCTGGTAATACACGGCAAACTTCGCCTTTGTAAATGTTGCCAACCAATCCAATTTTGCAACTGCGCTCAATAATTAACTCTTGCAATACGCCATTTTCAATCACTGCAACACGAGTTTCTGGCGGTGTGACGTTAATTAAAATTTCTTCACTCATGTAAGTAACTCGATGCCTTCTTGGGCTAATAATTGTGCAGTTTCAAAAAGTGGCAAGCCCATGACACCAGAAAAACTGCCGTTAATACGTTCAATAAATAAACTACCTACACCTTGAATCGCATAACTTCCTGCTTTGTCGATAGGTTCGCCGCTTTGCCAATACGCGAGAATTTCGGCTTCAGATAATTTTTTAAATGTTACCTCTGTGACACTTAACGCATGATGTTGTTTGTTTCCGAATAAAGAAATGGCTGTAAATACTTGATGTGTATTTCCAGATAGTTGTTGCAACATGGAGAATGCTTCGTTTTGATTTTGTGGTTTCCCCATAATTTGATTGCCTAAAACGACAGTCGTATCGGCGGCAAGCACTGGCAACTCAGGATTAAATTTTTGGACACACGCTGCGGCTTTTTCAGCGGCTAAACGTTGTACATAATTTGTTGGTGATTCGTTAAATAATGGCGTTTCATCTATATCGACGATTTGCACAATGTGCCGTGCATTGATTTGATTTAGTAGCTCTTGGCGGCGTGGAGAAGCAGAAGCGAGAATAATTTTGGGCATAAAGTGCCTGAGTTAAAAGTTAAATTGAACGATATATTTAAGTGAATTTATAAAGCGATTTAACGGAATTTAATCGTTTAAAAATTCAATTTCAAATTTATGGTTTTGACACGATACCTAAATTCGTGGTAAAAATATGCCGTCGTTTTAGGACGACCTCTTCGAAGAAAGAGACAAAAATTATTATAATAACTATTGAGGATTTAACCATGTCTGACACACAAGAAAAAGATTATTTTTGGTTCTACATCGGCGGTTTGATTGCAACTACTATCGTTTTAGTTTTAATGTTGAAATCTGATGAAACTAAACATTTAGCGAGCGGTGCAGTTGCACAAAGCCAAGCAGAAGTTTTCCAAAAAATCGAAAACAAACATACAAACAACACAGCACGATAAAAAGCGTTTTGTTGTGACTTTAGCCCGACTTTTGAATAATCAAAAGTCGGGCTAAGTTGTTTTTAGGCTTTA
>JBAXMT010000035.1:0-15941 GCA_037134135.1 Methylococcaceae bacterium
AGTTATGATTCATTTGCTGCCATTCGGACAGATGGTTCGGTAATAACTTGGGGGAATTCAACTCAAGGTGGAAATAGCAGTGCTGTTGCGAAACAACTCGACGGCACAATTGATGTGGTGTCTGTTTTTTCAAATAGTTCAGGGTATTCAGCTTTTTCAGCCTTGCGAGCCGATGGTTCGGTAGTCACTTGGGGAAATGTAAGTTATGGCGGCGATAGCAGTGCCGTTGCAAAACAATTAGATGGCACGATTGATGTTACGTCAATCGCTTCAAACAATTTTTCGTTTGCAGCCATTCGGACGGATGGCTCCGTGGTTACTTGGGGATATTTAAAGCCTTGGGGTGGAGACAGCTGGGGGGCAGACAGCAGCATCGTTGCGAAACAACTCGATGGCACGATTGATGTTACGTCAATTGCTTCCACTGGTTATGCTTTTGCCGCTTTGCGTACAGATGGTTCGGTGGTCACTTGGGGGAGTTTGAAGGGTGGTGCTGATAGCACCGCAGTTGCCAAACAATTAGATGGCACGATTGATGTTACTTCAATTACTTCCACTGTTTATGGGTTTGCCGCTTTGCGTACAGATGGCTCTGTTGTTACTTGGGGTTATGATAACAGCGCGGTTACGAAACAACTGGATGGCACGATTGATGTCATTTCAATCACTTCAAACTACGATTCATTTGCCGCTTTACGGGCAGATGGTTCAGTAGTTACTTGGGGTAGTAGTTATAGTGGCGGCGATAGCAGTACGGTTGCTAAACAATTGGACGGCACGATTGATGTGGTGTCGATTTCTTCAAATAGTTCTGCGTTTTCAGCTTTGCGAGCAGATGGTTCAATCGTCACTTGGGGCGATAAAAACTACGGTGGTGACAGCAGTTCCGTTGCTGATAAATTAACATCGGGCGTGGAAGTGTTAGTCAACGTCGCCACGAATGAATTTTATACCGCACCAACGGCGGCTGTGGTTGTACCTGTTGTTAAAAATTCTGTGCCTACTGGCACGCTTGAAATCAGTGGAACACCAACGGAAAACGAAACGTTAACCGTTGTAAGTAAAATCGCCGACGTAGATGGTTTAGGAAAAATTAACTATCAATGGTTAAGTGATGGCGCGGCAATTATCGGTGCAGTTCAATCGTCGTATCAATTAAGCCAAATGGATTCGGGTAAAAAAATCAGTGTTGTTGCTAACTACGTTGATGATTTAGGTACTTCTGAAAGTATAGCGAGTGCAGCGGTGGTAATTGCTAATAAGCAAGATTTACCGACAGGTTCTGTTTCTATCAATGGCACAACCGCAAAAGGTCAAATTTTAACCGCTTCAAACACGTTAGAAGATGCAGACGGTTTGGGTGCAATTTCGTATCAATGGTTGCGTGCTGGTCAACCAATCAAAGACGCCATTCAACCAACTTACACGTTGACCGCTGATGATATGTTCAAAAAAATCAGCGTTAAAGCGAGTTACACCGATTTACAAAACACGCTTGAAAGCGTTACGAGTGCTGAAACATCAGCTATTACGGATGCCATCAATCACGCGCCAACGGGTAGAGTAAAAATTAACGAAGATTTGATACAAGACAATACTGTTTCAGTTAGCCAGAATTTAGCTGACCAAGATGGCATGGGGGAAATTAGTTATCAATGGTTTGCAAACAGTGTTGTCATTCCGAATGCGACACAAACCACCTACACGCTAACACAAGCGGAAGTGAATAAAACCTTGAGCGTGAGCGCGAGTTATACCGATAAATTAGGCAAATTAGAAACGGTATGGGGTGGCGTGGTTTTAAACAAAAATGATAAACCACAAGGCAGCGTCATCATTAACGGTGATGCACAAGTTGGGCAAGTGTTAACCGTTCAAAATACGATTACCGACATCGACGGTTTGAATGGTGATTTTAGTTTTCAATGGCAAGCGGACGGCGTAGCGTTTGCGTTGGGCAGCACGTTGATATTGACTAAAGACCAAATCGGTAAAGCGATTAGCGTGGTTGCACAATACACCGATAATGGTGGCACGATTGAAAGCGTCGCCAGTACAGATACCACAAAAGTGATTCCGTTAAATACCGTTCCAACAGGTTACGTCATCGTAATGGGCGAAGCGAAAATGGGAACCGAATTGTCCGTATTAAGTACGTTGGCGGATGTCGATGGTTTGGGAACGTTTAACTATCAGTGGTTCAGCAGTGATACACCGATTAAAAATGCCACGGCAGCAACCTACACACCGCTACTTGGCGATGTAGGCGAACGCATCAGCGTGAATGTCAGTTACGTTGATGGTTACAGCACATTAGAATCTTCTACGAGTACCGACACGGCTGTGATTGCACCGAGTATTGTCAACGGTTTGATGACAGAAGGCTCGAGCGACAATGCGACTTTAACAGGTACCGATAAAAACGACGTACTTTCTGCCAAAAACGATGCTGTCGTGGTGAACTATTCAATGACTGCGCTGGCTGGCAATGACGTATTAAGTGGCAACAGCGGTAACGATAAACTCGACGGTGGCAAAGGTGACGATAAATTATTGGGTGGCAAAGGGGACGATACGCTTATCGGTAGCGATGGTAACGATACGCTCAAAGGTGGAGAAGGCGTAGACAGTTTGTCAGGCGGCGACGGCAACGATTATTACTTCGTGGATAACGCCAAAGACGTAGTATTTGAATCGAATAAAAATGGCAAATTAGGCGGTAACGACACCATCGAAACCACCATCTCTTTCGCTTTAGACAAAAACATTGAAAATCTAGTGTTGGCGGGTGATCAACACGACAATGCCACAGGCAAAGGTATCGACGGCACGGGTAACGAATTTGCGAACCAAATGTCGGGTAATTTCTGGGGGAATACGTTAATCGGTAATGCTGGAAATGATAATTTGTTTGGTGACAAAGGCGCGGATACCTTAAGTGGTGGTGACGGCGAAGATGTGATTGACGGCGGTGAAGGTGCCGATGTTATTGACGGTGGCGCGGGAGATGATTTCCTAACGGGTGGCGAAGGCAGTGACATGATAGAAGGTGGCGATGGTGATGACGTAGCGATTTTCAGCAGCACACAAACTGATTATCAAATTTCACATAACACCCTTACGGATGGAAGCGTTCAATTGGTTGTCAAATATATTGGCAAAGACGTGAATGAAGGTACCGACATTTTAAGTCATATCGAAATGGTGAAATTTGGTGATGATGGAGCTATTAACGTGAGCGACGTTAAAGATACCGTAATTGCTGTTGTTGTACCTGTGACACCAGTTGTGCCTGTGACACCAGTTGTGCCTGTAACGCCAGTTGTGCCTGTGACACCAGTTGTGCCTGTAACGCCAGTTGTGCCTGTAACGCCAGTTGTGCCTGTAACGCCAGTTGTGCCTGTGATACCAGTTGTGCCTGTAACACCAGTTGTGCCTGTAACGCCTACAAATTCTATTATTACTGGTACGAGTGACAATGATAAATTGGTGGGAACTGTGAACGCTGATTCAATCAGTGGCAATGCAGGTGGTGATGGTATTTGGGGCGATGAAGGTAACGATACTATCAATGGCGACGCGGGGAATGATTATATTTCTGGTGGTACTGGTACCAATATATTAACAGGAGGTACTGGCGCAGATTCTTTTGTTGTGAGTGGTAATGACACAATTACAGATTTTACCCTTGGTACGGATAATTTAACTGTTGCAAAAGGAACCTCAACGGCAACTGTAACCATTATAGACGCTGCTGGTATTTCTAATGTTTACAACATTGCAGCGAATGCAACGGCGGATACGATTATCCCTGTTACCGTGAAAACCGCAGCAAATTTAGCATTGATTTCTGGCGTTAAAGTGAAAGTAGCAAATCCTTTTGATCACTCATCCTTCACAATAGCAGAGACAATTACAGGTACAGCCAACGCAGATAAGATTATCGCGGGTACTGGAAAAACTACTATCATTGGCGGTAATGGTGCAGATAGCATTACGCTTAATAGTGGATCAGATGTAGTCGTTTATAAAGCCACTTCTGCTGCGGTATTGGGGACAGAAGTAGGCGACACGGTGAATAATTTCACCACTGGTGCAGATAAAATTCAAGTGTCGAAAGCATTATTGGGTGGCGCGGTTTATGCGATTAATGCTTCTAATTATGCAGAAACTAACACTTTGTCTTTCATTAGTGCTGATTTGAATGGCATATCTAATAAATCCGTAACGGGTGGTATCGTTGCGATTGGCGCGGCTACTGGAACAGCTAATGTTGATGTTTATTACACAAGCAACATGAATTCTGTATCAATATCAAATTCAATGTTGATTATGCACTTAACAGGTATGAACACGACTCAAATTGCTCCTAGCGATTTCATTGGTGCTTAATCCGCTTTAGCTTGACCCACCCGATTAGCCACAATTTCAAAAATGATGGATGATAGTGATTTTGTGTAATCGGGTGGCTTTGAGCATAAAGCTGTCAATCATTCTGCTGGTAGAATGTCGCAATGTATGCGACAAATTATCAACTATGTAATTACATCAATGAAAAAATATTACGGCGTTAACTAACCTAAAAACCAGATATTTAGTGCTATTGTGCTTATTACTTGTGTCCACATTGTTTTTCGTTATGACAATAAGTTGAATTAAAATTACAAAAATATAGCCAAATTTAATTTTCACTATATAATTGAAACCTGTTAGGCAAATTTGCCTTGGTGGCGAAATTGGTAGACGCAAGGGACTTAAAATCCCTCGTTCGAAAGGACGTGCCGGTTCGACTCCGGCCCAAGGCACCATTTTAAAGCTTCTCGAATCAACAAAGACGGTAACTGAAAAACTCCTGGTTCTACCACCCTTTATACCGCTTACCACTTTTTTAATCATCGAAATGAGTTTTTCGAAGTTGTAAAAAATTTCGTGTAAACCGTTATCAAAAAATCGAAGAAAATTATAAATTTATTCAAAGCGAGTTGCCAGTTTTGAATTGGTATCGTCCATTTTTCGGTTGCTTATCCAATTTATAAAGTACGCCTGGGTGTGATTAAAAGTGAGGCGAATTTCATAGCAATTTACGCAGTGGCTGAATTCGTCCAGTATTTTCCCCAATCGTCATTGGGTCTCATAACTCGCAATGCTAGCATTGACTCAACATGCCGAAATCCACCAAGCCTCAGCTAATAGCGTTTCTGAATCACATAGCTGTGTGCGCTCTCAATCTCACCTGAACCAATCTGCAAACCTTTTTCTATTGCACTATTGGTAATAGAGTTGGTTTTGCGGTTACTCAAATATCGATAACAAGCGCGAACAGGTGATTTGTGATTTTCAATGTCCGTTAAACGTCTGCCACGATAAGTTTAAAAACCGTGTTGTGATAAATAAGTGCCACCCAAAATGAATGCCATAAAAATTAAATATACGACGGCAGCAACGCGACGTGCGGTTTTACTTTGTTCGTAGTGGTTCATAAGTTCCTCAATAAGTTAATTATTTTTTGTTTAGCGTATTCACTGTATTTCAAGGCTTTCCAAGTATTGAGCAATAACTTTTCCTGCAATCGGCGCGGCAACTGAACCACCGTGACCTCCATTTTCAACCACCACTGCCACGGCAATTTTAGGATTTTCAGCTGGTGCAAATGCAATGAAAAGTGCGTGGTCATGTAATTTAAAATCAATAGAATTTTCGTTGTATCGCGCTTCTTGTTTAATGTTAAAAACCTGTGCAGTTCCTGTTTTTCCTGCGATGTGATAAGTAATATGTTTGCCGATATTTTTTGCTGTCCCTTGTGAATCATGCACCACATTCACCATCGCATCGGTAATGTGCTGGATATTGACAGAATTCAATGGAATGATTTTTCCATGATTTTCAGACCCTGCACTGGTTTCGGTGGTTGAAACAATTTTATCAACTAAGAATGGTGTGACTACATTTCCACCATTTGCTAACGTTGCTGTGGCTCGCGCCAATTGAACAGGTGTTACTTGTAAAAAACCTTGCCCAATACCTGTAATCAATGTTTCACCAGGATACCAAGCTTGTTTTTTCTGTTGTTGTTTCCATTCACGCGATGGTAATAAGCCTGTTTTTTCACCTACCAAATCAATGCCTGTTTTTTCACCAAAACCAAATTGCTGCAAAAACGTGTGCATATTATCAATACCTAAAACCGAAGCCAAACTGTAAAAATACACGTCACATGATTCGGTAATCGCTTCACTCATGTTCACCGCACCATGACCACCGTGTTTCCAATCACGATATTTATGCGGCACGTTTGGCAATTGATAATAACCAGGGCAATAATGTTTTTGTTCAAAAGTAACCGCATTGTATTCCAGCCCTGCTAATGCTACAAATGGCTTTAATGTTGAGCCTGGTGGATATAAACCACGCAACGCACGATTATAAAGTGGCTGATTTTCAGATGATTGCAGTGCTTGATACGCTTCGTAATCAATACCGACGACAAATGGATTAGGATCAAATCCTGGACGACTTGAAAACACTAACACACCACCTGTTTTGACATCGAGCGCGACCACTGCGCCATTATAACCTTCCAGTGCGTCATAAGCTGTTTTTTGTAAATCAATATCCAGCGTTAAATGTAAATTCGCACCTGTCACAGGTGAAACGGTATTAAATGTATTAATGGCGCGAGATTGCACATTGGTTTCAATTTCTGCGTAACCCGTTTTACCGTGTAATTGTGATTCATAAAAACTTTCAATACCCAATTTTCCAACGTGACTTGAACCGCGATATTCGGATAACGACAGCGTTTTCATTTCTGCTTCATTGATTCGACTGACATAGCCAACCACATGAGCTGCCAAATCAGCGTAAGGATAATGACGCACAAGACGCGATTGAATATCCACACCTGGAAAATAAGGACGCACCACCGCAAATTTTGCAATTTCTTCATCGGTCATACTGAGTAATAACGGTGTACTGATAAAACGTTTTTGACGTTTTCGTTGTTTTTGAAATTGCTCGATTTTTTCGTTCGGAATGTTTAGCAATTCTTGCAATTTCGTTAATGTTCCGTCTAAATCTTCAATTTGTTCGGGAATAAGTTCAAGGCTAAATGATTGAGTATTTTCAGCAAGAATTTTTCCGTTGCGGTCGTAAATCATGCCGCGTGTCGGAACAAGCGGCTGAATTTTTACGCTATTTTCTTTGGCGAGCGTAGCGTAATGTTCGTGACCAACGATTTGTAAATAAATCAAACGAACGCCTAATCCAATCGTCAACAAAACGACAATGCAAAAAGCCGCGATGATGCGATTAACGAAAACTTGATTTTCGACCGAATTATCTTTTAGCGTGTAAAGGCGGGACATGAATGGGATATTTTCCTAAACTAACATTAGAAAAATATAAGACGGTCGCTGTATTTTTTGCCAGATGAGTTTTATCAACTCAATAACCAGCCGCATGTAATTCTAACTCGCTCAACGGCGTATCAATTCGATATACCTTTGTTTTCACTGAACCATCGTCATATAAATCAATCGTTCGACAACCAGGTGGCGTTCTATCCATTGCAAAATCAGCAC
Source organism: Methylococcaceae bacterium (assembly GCA_037134135.1). Lineage (GTDB taxonomy): Bacteria > Pseudomonadota > Gammaproteobacteria > Methylococcales > Methylomonadaceae > UBA10906. The sequence goes on from JBAXMT010000035.1 coordinate 7,581, forward strand.
TATTCAAAGCAAATTGAAAGCACGTTGATGGCGTACCAAATATGGAAACGTCGCCAAATTTTTTGTCCATTTCTTGATGAATATGACCATTCGTAATCACTCGCACGTTTGGATAACGCGCCACAATATCCAAAAATTCTTGGCTATTTTCAATCGTCATCGTGTCTAACCATGTGCTACCTGTTGGTAAGCAATTGTGATGCACTGCGATTAAAGTAAATAAATCACTTTTTTCTTGTAAGCATTTTTCTAAAAATTCTAATTCCGATGGTTCTAATCGCCCAGCTTCACTACCGATAATTTGGCTGTTGAGCATAATGATTTGCCACTTTTCAAGAATCGTTTGTTTATGACAGCTCACTTGCGACGTATTTAGAATTTTTTGCATTAATGGAAAATCATCGTGATTGCCAGGTAAACAGAGAGTAGGAATTTTATAGGTTTCAATTTTTTGTAAAACTCGCTCATAACTCGCTGTGCAAGGTGATTGCGCTAAATCGCCTGTTAATAAAATCAAATCATAATCCGATTTTTGTGCAAAAGCGTGCGCCAAAACAGTATGAAAGTAATGTTCAGTTTTAACACCTAATAATGTACTTTCAAAAGTGGGTAAAACGTGTAAATCCGTGAGTTGCAATAACGACAGAGAAGGTGATTTCATTTAATAATTACTCAAGGGTTTTAAAAAGAATTTTAGAGTTTCTTTGTGGATTATAAAGGGCTTTCAAAAAATCAGGAACATTCGTCCATTCACACGCTGCAAATCCTCGTTCAATAAACCATTGCGCCGTTTGCGTAGACAATACAAAAACGGTTTTCGCGCTTTGTGTTTGTGCCAACATTAACGCGGTTGAAAATAAACGTTGTCCGCGTGCGCCACCACGATAATCTGAATGCACCGCCAAGCACGCTAAAACCGCACAACGTTCCAGCGCGTTAACGTGTAACGCCGAACAACCAATAATCAACCCGTCACGTTCAATCACGACATAATCGGCAATTTCCATTTCAATTTTTTCGCGTGACCGTTTCGCCAAAATGCCTTGTTGTTCCAGTGGTTTAATCAATTCTAAAATGCCGCCAATGTCATTTAAAGTTGCGGCGCGGCAAATTTCATAAGGCACAGAACTGATTAACGTTCCCACGCCGTCACGAGTAAAAAGTTCTTGTAATAACGCGCCATCAATATGTCGATTCAATAAATGCACTCGCGCAATGCCCGCGTCGCAACTTTCAATCGCGGCGTTTAAAGCAAATCCCCCAACCCCCTTCAAAAAGGGGGCTTTTAACCCCTCCCTTTTGAAAGGGAGGCTGGGAGGGATTTGCTTTAATTCGTCGGTGGTTAATTGAGCAATCAAATTACCATTTTCATCGACACAACTTTCTTCGGTTAAGAAAACCAATTTTTCGGCTTTCAACGCAATCGCCACGGCGGTGGCGACTTGTTCAGCGGATAAATTAAACACGTCGCCGCTTGGCGAATAACCAATCGGCGAAATTAACACCAGATTATTTTGCTCGAGTTGGGCGTGAATTGCCGCGCTATTTATTCGCCGCACTTCACCAGTGTTTGCGTAATCCACGCCATCAATCACGCCAATCGGTTTGGCGACAATAAAATTTCCCGAGGCAACTTTGAGTTCAGCATTTGCCATGGGCGAATTTGCTAAACCCATTGAAAGTAATGCTTCAATTTCAACGCGCACTAAACCCGCCGCTTCTTTAACGCATTGCAACGCTACATCGTCCGTGATTCGCAACCGATTATGAAACCGTGCGGGATGATTCAATTTTTGCAAACGGGCATCGATTTGTGGACGAATGCCATGAACCAAAACGAGCCGTATGCCTAAACTGTTTAACAAGGCGAAATCGTGAATCAGATTTTGAAATGAATCATCTTGTAGGGCTTCGCCACCAAAATTGATAACAAAGGTTTTATTTCGATGCGCTTGAATATAAGGCGTTGAACCACGAAACCAGTGGACAAAAGTATTTTCCATTACAACTGTTCCAACGCCATTTTTACGTCACGCAGTACGCTCGCCCAATCGCCAATTTCTGGCTGACGAAACAAGCGCGTGCTTTTGTACCAAACCGAATCGTCACGTTCTAATAACCAACGCCAATCAGGAACTTTTGTTATCAATGTCCAAACGGGTAAATTCAACGCGCCAGCCAAATGTGCAGGTGCAGAATCAACGGTAATCAACAAATCCAACGCGCTCAATAACGCCGCAGTGTCGGTAAAATCTTTAATGTGTGGTGCGGCATCTAAAATAGTGATGCTTTCGCGGACAATTTTCGTGTCTTTTTGCGCTTTTTCGCCCAATTGCAAACTGACAAAGGTAACATTTTTAATATCTGAAAACGCCGCCAATTCAGAAAAATCAATCGACCGATTTGCGTCGTTTGAATGCACAGGATTCCCCGCCCAAACTAAACCAACCCGTTTATTTTCCGTTGGAATTTGTTCATTTAACCACCCGCGCCACCAACTAATTTTTGTTTCATCGGCAAATAAATACGGCACATTTAACGGCACGGTTTCAAGTGTCGTTTGAAACCAATACGGCAACGCCAATGGAAACACCCAAAAATCAAACGTCGTTTGATGCTGTTCGCCGTTATCCAACACGCGGTCGATCCATGGAATCGTTTTAAATAATTCCACCAGTGGATTCGTCACTAACACCCAAACAGTCGCGCCCATCGCTTTTAACTGTTCGGCGTAACGCACAAATTGAATCAAATCGCCAAATCCTTGCTCCGAATGAATTAAAATTGTTTTGCCTTGCAGCGGTTCACCGTTCCATTGTGGCGCGGTTAAATTAGGCTGATTTGGTTTGCTTGGATTGGTATTTTGCGGATGATAAAACCATTGATATTGCGTCCAACCTTCGCGCAATCGTCCCAATAACATCAGCAATAAGCCAAAATTATAATGTGCATCAATAAATTGCGGGTCGAGTTGTAACGCCATCAAAAAATGCTGTTCGGATTCGACAAATTGCGATTTATTTTTTAACACTAATCCCAAATTGCTATGCGCTTTGGCGTGGTTTGGTGAAATCGAAATAGCTTGCCGATAACTTTTTTCTGCCTCGTCAAAACGTTCTAATTTTTGCAACGTAATCGCGTAATTGTAATGCGCTTCAGCGTAATCTGGACGCAATGAAATCGCTTTTTGATAACTCATTTCTGCATCATTTAAGCGTTTTAATTTTTCTAATGTAATGCCTAAATTATTATGCGCGACGGCGAGATTTGGGTTAATTTTAATAGCACGTCGTTCACATTTTTCAGCTTCATCAAAACGATTTTGTTCGCTATAAGTATTTCCTAAATTGCTCCATGCTTCTGCGTCGTTTGGTGATAAATCAGCAGCGGTTTGTTTGGCTTCGAGTGACTCATCGATTCTGCCAACGGCTTGTAACACAGCACCTAAAACTTTCCAGCCAAAACCGTGTTTTGGAAAACGTTGAATTAATTCTCGTGCGTCAGTTTCTGCTTCGACAAATTGACGTTGATTGTAAAGCGCGGCGAGCGTGTTAATTTCAGTCGAAGTTGGCGCGGAAATTGGACGTTGTGGCATTTTTTTTGTCGGTTGTGAGCGAATTTGTTTTTTCATAATTTAGGCTTTTTTGATGTAAAACGTTTGCACATTTTCATTTTTTGTAATGGTCATAATTTCATGTGTTTTTTGCTGACAAAACACACCAAAATCTAAATGTGCTGCGGCATCTGTGACAGAAATTTTCACAACATCGGCAGAATTTAAACTATTTAAGGCCTTTTTGAGTTTTAAAAGTGGCATTGGGCAGTTCAAACCAGCGGCATCGACTTCGAGTGTAAAGTTAATCATAAAGTTTTAGGTGAGGGCATGATTTCAAAATGTTTATAATATCATGCTAATCAAGCCATTAAATCAGGTTACATTCATGGATTATTTTCCAATTTGTCTTAAACTCAAAAACTTACCGTGTTTAGTTGTCGGTGCAGGAAGTTGTGCCGCACGAAAAATTGAATTGTTGTCGCGTGCTGGGGCAAAAATCACTGTCGTGGCGCGTGAAATTAGTCCGCAAGTGACGGTCTTTCGAGATTTAGTCATTTACCAAAAAGAATTTGAATCGAGTGATTTGGTGGGTTTTAAATTAGTAATTTCAGCAACGAATGATGCGGCAACGAATCAATATGTCAGCGAATGTGCAAATCAACAAGATGTTTGGGTGAATGTGGTTGATAGTCCAGCGTTATGTGATTTTATTTTTCCCGCGATTGTAGATCGTGCGCCGATTACGATTGCGATTTCATCGGGCGGTTCATCACCTGTTTTGGCACGATTGTTACGCGCCAAGATTGAGACGTTGATTCCGCCAACGTATGGCGTTTTGGGGAAATTGGCAGAAAAATTTCGAGAAACCGTTAAACAAAAAATTCATCCGCCTTCTAATCGACGTATTTTTTGGGAAAATGTGCTGCAAGGTCGTGTGGCAGAATTGGTTTTTTCTGGACAAATGGAAGCGGCTGAACGTACTTTAAACGACGTCATCAATGAAACGTTTTTACCTGAAAATAATGGCGAAGTGTATTTAATTGGTGCTGGACCTGGTGCAGCGGATTTATTGACATTTCGGGCGTTGCGGTTGATGCAGCAAGCTGATGTTGTTGTTTATGACCGACTGGTATCGCCCGATATTTTGGAAATGGCGCGACGCGATTCTGAAAAAATTTACGTCGGTAAAGAACGTAGTCAACACGCTTTACCACAAGAAGAAATTAATGCGTTGTTGGTCAAACTTGCCAAAGAAGGCAAGCGCGTGGCGCGATTAAAAGGCGGCGATCCATTTATTTTTGGGCGCGGCGGCGAAGAAATTGAAATCCTCGTTGAACATGGCATAGCGTTTCAGGTAGTGCCAGGGATTACTGCGGCAACGGGTTGCGCGAGTTATGCTGGAATTCCACTAACACATCGAGATTACGCGCAATCGTGTATTTTTGTGACAGGGCATTTGAAAGATGATTCGATTCATTTGAATTGGACACAACTCGCCGCTCCGAATCAAACGGTCGTGATTTATATGGGTTTAATTGGGTTAGAAAAAATTTGTGAATCGTTAATTTCACACGGCAGTGCTGCGGATTTACCTATCGCATTGATTGAAAAAGGAACAACCAGCCAACAGCGTGTGATTACGGGAACATTAAGTACGTTGCCAGAAATCGTGAAACACGAGACTATTAAGCCGCCGTCGCTGATTATTATTGGCACAGTGGTAAGTTTGCATGAAAAATTGAGTTGGTTTGCAAATAAGACGAATTAAAGCGAGAGTTTTAATAAATTCGTTGAATTTTCGCCCTAAAATCCTTATCCTTTGCCCGTTCAAATTCATTGAATAACAAGAAAAACAGCTTTTAAATTACCTTTGAGGGATATTATGAAAAAATCAATTTTAGCTTTAGCAACAGTTGCAGTAATCGGTTTAAGTGGTTCAGTTTTCGCTGACGAACAAACAGAAATCGGCGCAAAAATTTATGAACGTTCATTTGGTCGTGGTTGTGGCACTTGCCATGACATCGCGTCAAATCCACAATTGTTTGATTTAGTAAAATCTGGCAAATTAACACAAGCTAGCTTTGAACAAACATTGAAAGATGGCAAAGGTGGAATGCCTAAAGCTATTGCAGCAATTATGGAAGTCGGCCCTGTGAAAAAAGCGGGTTACGGCGAAGATCAAGCGGTTAACGCATTGTATGCTTACATTAAAAGTAAATAAGTCATCGAAATTCTCCGTTTCGTGAGTTGGAAAAGAGCCGTGCTGGTGAACTAGCACGGTTTTTTTTCGTCAATTTTTCTTGTTCAAAACTGCTAAACTAAACGCATGAACGCACTCTCAATTCAAAATCTCCGCAAAACTTATCAAAATGGCTTTGAGGCTCTCAAAGGCATTGATTTAGAAGTCGAACAAGGCGATTTTTTCGCTTTACTCGGTGCGAATGGCGCGGGTAAATCCACCGCAATTGGCATCATCAGTTCGTTAGTGAATGCCACCAGTGGCACGGTAAAAATCTTTGGTCATGATGTAAAAATGCAACGTGATTTAGCCAAAAGCTGTTTGGGTTTAGTGCCGCAAGAAATCAATTTTAATCAATTCGACACCGCTAAAAACATCGTTTTAAATCAAGCAGGATATTATGGAATTCCTCGAAAATTGGCGTTGCAACGAACAGAAATGTGTTTGAAACAAGTCGATTTATGGGACAAACGCGATACGATTTCGCGCCGTTTATCGGGCGGAATGAAACGTCGTGTAATGATTGCTCGCGCAATGGTTCACGCGCCAAAATTGTTAATTCTGGACGAACCGACCGCTGGCGTAGATATTGAAATTCGTCGTTCGATGTGGGAAATGATGAAAGAGGTGAACGCACAAGGCACGACCATTATTTTGACCACGCATTATCTTGAAGAAGCTGAAAGTTTGTGCCGAAATATCGCCATTATCGACAATGGAAAAATCATTGAACATTCTGATATGGCGAGTTTGTTGACGCGCTTGCACGTTGATTATTTCATTTTAGATTTGGCGCAACCTGTGACGATATTGCCCGTATTAAATGGATTTTCACTCAAAAAAATCAGCGAAAAAGTGTTAGAGGTTGGCGTGCCGAAAGAACGAAATTTGAATGATTTATTCACGCAACTGAGCGCAGGAAATATCCAAGTTGTCAGCATGAAAAACAAAAGTAATCGTTTAGAACAATTATTTATCGACTTAATCGACAGTAAAAATGCGAGGGAATCATGAGTCTATTCATTGCGTTTAATACGATTGTGCGAAAAGAAATTTATCGATTTATTCGGATTTGGCCTCAAACGTTGTTGCCACCCGCAATTACGACAGCGTTGTATTTTCTGATTTTCGGCAAATTGATTGGAGACCGTATCGGCACGATTCATGGCACGAGTTACATGGATTACATCGTGCCAGGCATTATTTTGATGTCAGTGATTACGCATTCTTACGCCAATGTTGTTTCATCGTTTTATTCAACCAAATTTCAACGCAACATTGAAGAATTGCTCGTTGCACCTGTGCCGAATTGGGTGATTTTGGCGGGTTATATTAGCGGCGGAATTTTGCGTGGGGTTTTAGTCGGTGTGGTTGTGGCGGTCATTTCGCTATTTTTTGCCCCGCTGACCATTAAAAATCCTGCAATGGCAATAGTTGTTGTGCTTTTAACTTCGACGCTGTTTGCGTTAGCGGGTTTTATCAACGCAATTTTGGCAGAAAGTTTTGACGATATTTCGATTATTCCGAATTTTGTTTTAACGCCGTTGAGTTATTTGGGTGGCGTGTTTTATTCAGTCGATATGTTGCCAGAAATTTGGCAACACATTTCACTTGGAAATCCAATTTTGTACATGGTTAATGCGTTTCGTTTTAGCGTGATTGGTGTTTCAGATGTCGATGTTTCACTGGCATTTTTAATGACGGGCGGATTTATTTTATTGATGACATTTTTTGCGTTATGGATGTTACAACGCGGCACAGGAATTAAAACATGATTAACGATGACCAACTCACACCAGAACAATTTAGCATTTGTCGCTTGAAATCGACCGAGCCACCATTTACTGGCAAATATGTCGATTGCAAAGAAGACGGAATTTATCATTGCGTCTGTTGCGACGCGCCACTTTTCGATTCCCAAACAAAATACGATTCGGGTTCGGGCTGGCCCAGTTTTTGGCAAGCGTTAGAAAATCGCATCGCCGAAAATGTCGATACCACGCATGGAATGCGCCGCGTGGAAATCGTTTGTGAAAAATGTGCAGCACATTTAGGACACGTTTTCACCGATGGCATTGAGCCAACTGGTTTGCGTTATTGTGTTAATTCAGCTTCTTTACTTTTGCGAGACCGCGTATGAATGCTCAACAATCTGCTCAAGATTTACTCGATTTTATCGACGCAAGTCCCAGTCCGTGGCACGTTGTTAAAACGCTTGAAACGCAACTTGCGGTATTTCAATTCCAGCGATTGTACGAAACTGAAACGTGGAAATTGGAAAATGGTGGGCGTTATTACGTCGTGCGCGGTGATTCGTCGATTATCGTGTTTGTTCACGGTGAAAAATCGGTTGCTCAAACAGGATTTAAAATCATTGGCGCACATACCGATTCTCCCAGTTTACGCATCAAACCGAATCCCACCACAACCACGGCAAATCTTGAACGTTTAAACATTGAAATTTACGGCGGCGCAATCATCGCCACGTTTGCAGACCGCGAATTAAGTGTGGCGGGGCGCGTCAATTATCAAAATGCAAACGGTGAATTGGCGCAAAGTTTGGTGC
>JBAXMT010000036.1:0-15813 GCA_037134135.1 Methylococcaceae bacterium
TCTGTTTTAAAAGGGAAGTTAAGCAAAAATTTCAGTGAGAAAATTTGTCATCGTTTGCCACGAACGGTGATTTGCTTTTTCATCAAATTTATAACCCGCTGCAAAATCTTTTGCTTGTGGATTTGTGAACGCATGAACCGTGTTGCCATAAGCATGCAACTGCCAATCTACATTTTTTGCTTGCGTCATTTCTTGTTCAAATGCTGCAACTTGTTTGGGCGGTACGAGTGGATCATCGTGACCATGTAAAACGAGAATTTTTGCAGTTATTTCAGAATTTTCTAAATTCGTTGGTGCATTTAACAAACCATGAAAACTCACTACACCTTTTACATTTGCGCCACTTCGAGCCAAATCCAACACACATAATCCACCGAAACAAAATCCAATCGCGGCAATTTTTTTATCATCAACCCACGGCAATAATCGAACATTTGCCAATGCCGCTAAAATTCGACGTTGCAACATTTCACGATTTTCCATAAATGGGCGCATTAACGCGCCACATTCTTCGTCCGTTTGTCCCAATTTCCCCGCGCCATACATATCAAGCGCGAAACCGACATAACCTAATTTGGCAAGTTCACGCGCTTTTTCAGCGGTAAATTGACTGCGTCCCGCCCACGCATGACTAATTAAAACGGCGGGACGTTGTCCTTGAATCGCATCATCAAATGCAAAAAAACCTTCTAAACGTATGTCGCCATCGACGTAATTTATGGTGTTTTCAATAATTGCCATGTGCTTATCCTAAAACTTTAGTGTCGTGTAAATGCTTCAAAAATCCTTCGCTTGCCGCTTCAACCATATCTAATACGCGCTCGAAACCTTGTCCTTGACCGTAATATGGATCAGGTACTTCGCGGGTTTTTAATTGAGGTGCAAAATAGAGGAAATAATGAATTTTGTGTTGATATTGTGGCGGGCAGGTTTCCATTAAAATGGCGTGATTATCGTCATCCATTGCTAAGATAAAGTCGAAATCTTCAAAATCGCCGAAAACCACTTTGCGCCCACGCAAATGACTAAGATCAATGCCGCGTTTCAAAGCGGCAGTTTGAGAACGTCCGTCTGGCGCATCGCCAATGTGATAAGCATGCGTGCCAGCCGAATCGATTGAAAAATGGTGTGCTAATTTTTTACTTTGAACTAATTGTGTAAATACACCTTCAGCGGTTGGTGAACGGCAAATGTTCCCCATACAGACAAATAAAACTTTAATTTTTTCCATGACCTAACTACTCAAATTGAAATAATCGTTGGTCGGATTTTAGCACAATTCACAAGAGAACCTTAACGGCTATAAGTTCTCTAATCTGAGTGACATCGATCCCATTTCACAAGTGAATCGGATTTAGATTCGTTTTTTGATGATGCAGGGTTGGCTAAGATTCACACCATCGTGTGACAAAGATAGACTATGTGTGACTTGTTTAGGCTGGTGTTTAGCGGTTTTATATTTTGTAAATATTTGATTTTTTTATACTTGTTTATTATATTCCGCATGAAATACTGGCTGATTATTTAACATCACTAAACTAAAAATTATTATCGAATCCATTTAACTAAATGACAAAAAATTCCTCTCCACCAAAACTCATTGATCGTTTCGGTCGTACGGTCGATTATTTACGCATTTCAATTACAGATAGATGCGATTTTCGCTGTGTGTATTGCATGGCGGAAGATATGACGTTTTTGCCACGCAATCAGATTTTGAGTCTTGAAGAAATTTATATACTCGCACAAACGTTTGTGGAATTGGGTGTAAAAAAAATTCGTATCACAGGCGGCGAACCGTTAATTCGTAAAGGTGCATTGGAATTATTACACCAAATTGGCGCATTAGAAGGTTTACACGAATTAGTTTTAACGACGAATGGCTCACAACTTGTGACCGCCGCGCCGATTCTAAAAGCAGCAAATGTAAAACGATTGAATATCAGTTTGGATACACTTGATGCCACGAAATTCAAAGAATTAACTCGAACAGGCGATTTACAAAATGTATTAAACGGCATTGAAGCGGCGAAAAAAGAGGGTTTTGAACGGATTAAATTGAACGCCGTGATTTTGAAAAATCGAAATCACAACGAAGTTTGCGATTTAGTTCAGTTTGCAATTGATAACGAAATCGACATCAGTTTTATTGAAGAAATGCCGCTCGGTGTTGTTGAAAAACATAATCGTGCGGAAGCCTATTATTCGAGCGATGAAATTCGTCGTGATTTGGAACAACGTTTTACGCTAATTCAAAGCACGGAAAAAACAAATGCGCCATCAGATTATTCCGATATTCCAAACACAAAAACCCGCGTTGGTTTCATTTCGCCACACAGTCATAATTTTTGTAGCACTTGTAATCGCGTGCGTTTGACTGTTGAAGGTCGATTATTATTATGCTTAGGCAATGAACATTCGATTGATTTGAAAACCATTTTACGTTCGTCTGATTTCAGTTCTGCAAAACTCAAACAAGCGATTATTGATTCAATGGAAATCAAACCCGAAAAGCACGAGTTTAATGTTAAAGAACAACCGATTATTTTGCGTTATATGAATATGACGGGCGGCTAATCGTTTCAATCCGCTATAATTCACGCATTAAACAAAACTCACAGGATTTCTCATGTCACAAATGAAAAAAGTCGTTGCATCAACAATGCTCGGCAACGGTTTAGAATGGTACGACTACGCCCTTTACGGCACATTTACTGCGTTAATCAGCAAACATTTTTTCCCTGCTGGCGACGATGCCGTAGCATTAATTGCCACGTTTGGTATTTTTGCGATTGGCTTTTTAATGCGACCGCTTGGCGCGATGATGTTTGGTTACATCGGCGATAAATACGGACGCAAAAACGCGCTGTCTTTGTCGATTTTAATGATGGCAATTCCGACAGCGTGCATTGGTTTATTACCCACTTATTCCATGATTGGAATTTACGCGCCCATTTTATTGACGCTAATCCGTTTGGTTCAAGGCGTGGCGATTGGCGGCGAATTTGGTGGCTCAATCGTCTATTTAGTTGAACACGCGAAACCCGCCAATAAAAATCGAGTCGGTAGTTTGTCGATGATTAGTATGTTGATTGGCTTATTTTTCGGCACGATGATTTCAGCGTTATTGGCAAAATTCATGTCACCTGAAGATTTCGACACATTCGGTTGGCGCATTCCGTTTATTTTAGGATTTTTCATTGGTTTAGTTGGTTTGTATATTCGGACGAAATTAAACGAAAGTCCCGTATTTATTGAAGCACAAGAAGCGGGACACGTTTCAGAATCGCCGATTAGTGAAACCTTCAAAAATAATTACAAAGAAGTTTTATTAGGCGTTGGATTGTATTTAGCGGTGACGATTCCGTTTTATATTCAAACCGTTTTCATACCGAGTTTTATGGTGAAATTCATGCACTTCAGCAGTGCTGATGCGCTGACGATTTATCTAATTGTGTTGGGTGTAATGATGATTTGTGCGCCGATTTCAGCGATTTTATGTGATACCAAAAACCGTGAACGCTTGATGAAAATTGTGACTGTTGGCTATTTGCTGTTTGCGATTCCTTACGTTTATTTGTTGGATTATCAAACATTCACATTTGCGCTAATTTCACAGATGGTTTTTGCCAGTATTATCGCGTTTTATATTGCGCCAATTCCCACGTTGGTGACAGAACTTTTTCCCGCAAGAACTCGTTACACGGGAATGTCGTTGTCGTGTAATTTAGCAGCTGCGATTTTTGGTGGCACGTCGCCAATGTTAATTACGGCATTAATTACGGGAACAGGTTCAAATTATCCGATTGCCATTTACGTTATGATTGCAGCGTTTATATCTATGCTTTGCGTTTGGGAAGTCAAACGTCGTCGTGATTCAAATCGTTTATATTTGATTGCTGGCGCGAAACATGATTAAAAAGTCTTACCTTTTATTGGCGTTATTTTTAACAGCTTGTGATCAGCCAAAAACAGTTCAAAAATTTGAAGGTTACGCGCAAGGGACAACCTATCACGTCAGCTTTTGGTCATCACAAAAAAACATGGATGCCATCGTTCTTCAAAAAGCAGTTGATTCTGAATTGAAACGTCTTGATGAACAACTTTCAAATTATCGTGACGATTCCGCGATTGAAAAATTCAATACGAAAAATTCAACTGAACCACAAGAAATCAGCACAGAAATTGTCGATTTAATTGAAAAAACTCGCGCTGTGAGCAAGGCAAGTCAAGGTTGTTATGATTTGACGATTAAACCGTTGTTTGATTTATGGGGATTTAAAGGCGAATCTTTAACCCCCCCCTCACCTGCTGCACTTCAACAAACATTATCTCAAGTGGGTTTTGAGCGTTTGGAAATTTTAGATTCAACGCATTTACGCAAACAAATTCCAAGTTTAAAACTGGATTTATCGTCAATTGGACAAGGTTATAGCGTATCAAAAATTGCTGCACTGTTAGAATCCCAAGGTGTGGATAATTATTTAGTTGAAATTGGTGGTGAATTACAAACGTTGGGCAAAAAACCAGATGGTTCAATATGGCGTATCGCATTGGAAAAACCGCTTTCTGGTGAACGTTCAATGCACAAAATAGTCAACATTAACCAAGAAAAATCATTTGCAATTACAACAGCGGGAACATATCGACATTTTTTTGATTTAAACGGTAAACGTTATAGTCACATTTTAAATGCAAAAAATGGTGAACCAATTACACATGAAACGGTTTCTGTGACGGTTTTTAGTGACAATGCAACAACTTCAGAATTATGGGATACCGCATTATTGTGTGTTGGACGTAAAGCGGGAATGGAGATAGCAAATCAAGCGGGAATTGCGGCGTTATTTATTGAACAAGAAGGCGAAACGTTTAATGAATTTAGTTCGACGGCTTTAGCTGAACTGAAAACCGTCGAAATCCAATAATTTTATTGTGAGCGAACCCAATCGCCCACTTTAATTCCCAACTTACCGATTGAACCTTCAATCGTACCAATCGCATAACGTGCGGTGACACTTTGAATGGTCAACACGCTAACGGGCTGTTTGTCGCTGGTAACAAAACTGCTACCACCTTCTAAATGCAGCCCTTCGCTTGCCGTGCCGTAAACAATTAACTGGTCGCCAACATTGAGTTTCTCTTGTGCGCCCGCATCAATAAATACTTTATTGCCTTTAATATCAGCAATGCGCGTTGCAAATGGATAACAATTTAACGTTTGTTGAATGTCGTTGCTGGCTTTGTCGATAATTTCGGTGATTTTTTTACCCGTTTCAGTAGTACGGAAACCATCACTGCCCACCGTATAACTCGCGGGAATCATTACGCTTCCTTCCGATTTATCCACATAACGACGTTGCAACAATAACGCGCCACTCATACCATCATGAACATAAACATCAATGCCGATGTTGCGCTTGCCAGACAAATGACGTTCCCAACTATTCACTAACGCCTCAATGCCGCTACCGTTCATATATTCATCCGAAGCAATTTCTAAATCTCGAATGACACCTGAAAGTACAAATTGTGCGCCCGATTTATGCGCGAGTTTTACAATTTTTGAATCTTGATAAGGATCGCGTTCTTGCGTTTCAGGTGCTAAATCAGGACGCGGATAAAGCGCGATATTAGTGGCATTGATACCGATAAATTGATTCGATTCCATTAACAAATTGTTAATTTCACGCGGAATACCATTATCTAAATCATTTGTTTCATAATCGCTAATTTGCTCTTGAACCACGCGGGGAAATGCAGTCGCTAAAATACGTTTCCGATATATTTGCTGACACATTCCAGTTGGCGACAATTCAACCATCGCTTTAACGTGATAAACATCACCCGTTTGCCATTCACGCAAAATTTTTGTATTGCTCACTGCTGCCGCTGAACGCATTGACATAGAATCAAACTGCAAATTATTGTTGCTCACCGATGATTGACTGCGAATAGCGACAGAGGATTGTTGCGAAGCCACACGAATCGCATCTTGTAAGGCTTGTTTTTTGGCGAGCAAAACTGCGCCATTATGAACAGCCGCTTGCCCTTCAACCGTGGCGATATTTTGTGGTGACAAATTTTGCGGAGTGGGTGTTGCACATGACGCGGTGCCTAAAATAGCACTTAGCGCAGCAAGCCTAAACAAGAACGTAGCCATAAATTATTCCGCAATCGGCAAAGGACGATTAAAACCAGAGGTAAGCGGATAACCATAACAATCAGAACTATTACAATTCGTAGGTGTTAAAACCATTGCACTTGCTACTTGAACGGTAGGAGCTGCACTTGAAAATGGAGTGACTAATTCTGGTTGTTCTTTTGGTGGAACAGGAATTTGCATACATTGTTTCACCAATGCTGGCGAACCGTTCATGCACTCATAAAAACGCGGAGTAAGTTCGATAGCAACCACGGTTTCAAATGTATCATCGCCCGCATATTTATCGTGGTTAATTGCTACTGTACGAAGCACTTTTGCACCGCGTAAATAGGCATCAACATACGATTTATAACTATCGTGCGTGATAATCATATTTTCAACAGTCGTTACGCCACTTAAACGAACGCCATAAACTTGCTCAGATAAACTGCGATAAGCATCTAATTTCGATGAGCGCATTGCCATCAATTTGATTTGTGAAAGCGAGTATTTATCGCTTTTTTCAGCTGTTCCGTAACCCGTTGCGGTTAATTGTTTTGTTTCTAATGCAAATTCGTCGGCATTGCCGCCATGCGTAGTCATAGACATTGAAGTCATTGCTGTACAGCCCGACAACACGGCACCAAACAATACGCCAAATAAAACAGGTTTAAAATGATGATTCATAGGGAAAACTCCTTTGTTAGTGTTCAGTTTTAACGGCAAAAATAACAATTTCTTAAATTTAGTTCATTTAACGATAACGCAGTCGATTAAAATAGTGCAACGCATTTTTAATTCTCTGGGATATTTTGACATGAAAACCTATCTTGTTGGCGGTGCAGTCCGTGATAAATTATTAAATCGTCCTGTAACAGAACGTGATTGGGTGGTTTTAGGTGAAACACCAGAATCCATGCTGCAACTTGGTTTTCGTGCTGTTGGTAAAGACTTCCCTGTATTTTTGCATCCTAAAACTAACGAAGAATATGCACTGGCTCGAACAGAACGTAAAACAGCAAAAGGTTATAAAGGTTTTAGTGTAGACGCTTCGCCCGATGTTACTTTAGAACAAGATTTATTACGTCGTGATTTGACAATTAACGCGATTGCTATGACAGAGCAAGGCGAATTGATTGATCCTTACGGTGGGCAACGTGATTTAGAACAACGGTTATTTCGTCACGTTTCTCCCGCGTTTGTGGAAGATCCAGTACGCATTTTACGAGTAGCTCGATTTGCTGCTCGTTACGCATCATCGGGTTTTACGATTGCACCTGAAACTCAAACTATTATGTGTGAAATGGTTAAAACTGGCGAAGTGGATGCACTTGTTCCAGAACGTATTTGGGCAGAAGTCGTAAAAGCGTTAGGAGAATCGCAACCATCAGCATTTTTTTATACATTGAAAGCGTGTGGCGCGTTGGCAAAAATTTTTCCTGAAATCGATGCACTGTTTGGCGTTCCTCAACCTGAAATTTATCATCCAGAAATTGATTGTGGCGTGCATAGTTTAATGTCATTAGAACAAGCGGCATTATTATCGCCTAAATTGGAAGTACGTTTTGCTGCGCTTGTTCATGATTTAGGCAAGGCCATTTCACCGAAAGAGAATTTACCTCATCATTACGGACACGAAACGAAAGGCGTACAGATTGTTGAAAAATTATGTACTCGCTTGCGTGTACCAAATCACTTTAAATCATTGGCTTTGCACGTTACGCAACATCACACACATTGCCACATGGTAAAAGAATTACGCGCTACGACATTGGTCGATTTATTACAAACATTAGGCGCATTCAAACCAGAAAATCATTTGCAAGACTTTATTCTTGCTTGTAAAGCAGATGCGTGTGGAAGATTAGGATTTGAAAAAGCCGATTACCCACAAGCTGAGATGTTTCGTCGTGTCGCTGATATTGCTGTTAATGCCGATACATCAGCCGCATTAAATCTTGGTTTACAAGGTGCAAAAATTGGCGAAGCGATTCGTCATTTACGAGTTCAAGCTATAAATTCGTCGATTTAAAAACTATTTTTCCTCACTCACTTTTAGAAAAATTAAATGAAACTTTTTTCATGGCTCACAATAATTATTTTGCTCAATAGTCTTTTTACTTTTGTTACAAATTTACCCAAAAATGTTGGCGATGATGTACCCGCTGGCAAACTCAAAAGTCTATCTTACGCGCCATTTCGAGATGGACAGGATCCGATGTTAGAGATTTTTCCAAATGCAAAAGAACTCGATGAAGATTTGGAACTGATGGGACAAGTCACACACAACATTCGCACTTACGCGAGTGCAGAAGGTACGATGCCATTAATTCCTGATTTAGCAAAAAAACATGGTTTAACCATGTTACAAGGTGGTTGGTTAGGCGCGTCAAAAGGTAATGATGAAATTAAAACCGCTAAATTAAAAGCTAAAAATGAACTCGAAATGGCGGAATTGATTCGTTCTGCAAATGAACATCCTGACGTAGTGAAGCGAGTGATTGTTGGAAATGAAGTGTTATTGCGCGGTGATTTAGAACCTAGCGAATTGATTGAATATATTCGCCAAGTGAAACGCGCCGTAAAACAGCCTGTTTCTTACGCTGACGTTTGGTCAATGTATATGAAATATCCTGAATTGATAAAAGAAGTCGATTTCATCACAATTCACATTTTGCCCTATTGGGAAGATGAACCCATTTCTGTCACAGATGCACCCGCGCATATTGAGCGAATTTACAAACAAGTCCAAAAAGAAGCCGATGCGATTGCGCCAAATAAACCGATTTTAATTGGTGAATCAGGTTGGCCCAGTGGTGGAAAACAACGTGGACTTTCTGTGCCAAGCGTTTTAAATGAAGCCCAATTTATTCGTGCTTTCATTAAAGTGGCAACTCAAAACAATTTTGATTACAACATCGTTGAGGCATTCAATCAGCCATGGAAAGCGGCATTTGAAGGGACAATCGGTGCGAAATGGGGATTGTATGACAGTTCACGCCAACAAGTTTTTCCTTTGACAGGAAAGGCTTATGAAAATCCAAATTGGTACAAACCACTAATTGCTGAAACGATTCTATTTTTGGGTATTATTTGCATTTTCAGAAAAGAATTAACGACTTTAAACACCACTCGTTTGTTGGCTTTTTTAACTATTACGCAAATTTTAGCGACCTTATTTGTATCACAAAGTTTGACGCTTTGGTTGACCAGTTACACCGATTTTCAACGCTTGCAAACGCTGGTTGTTTTGAGTTTTAACGTTGTATTTGCGAGTTTGATGTTGCAACGAATTATCGTAGTGCTGAACAAACAAACACCTGTGCCTGAATTGGCGAAACGGTTGTATTATTGCTTGTTGGCAGTAATTATTTTTGCACTTTGTAAAACGGCAATTTTGGCGTGGAATGGGCGTTATGTTGATTTCCCCACGGCAGTTGTACAACTGATGGTTATCAGTTTAATTGCAATGGCAACTATCAATCGTTTTATTGAAAAAATGCCACTTAAAAACAGCTTAACATTGACGGCATTATTGGGTTATATTCCGAGTAAACCAGTATGTATTAAACGAGTAAGTTATTCACTAGCGTTTTTGAGTTTTGCGCTGATTATTGGTGAAAGCTATTCGTTTATCGTGAGTCGTGATTTTATTATGGCGCATCCATCAATGATAAATCGTTTGGAAATTGCTGTTCTATTTACGCTGGTTAATACACAATTATTACTTTGGTTGGCGAGTTTAAGCATTTTAGCTACGCCATTTTTTATCAGTGGCAACACGCGAAAAGTCGTAAATTCTGCTATAGTTTGAATGCCTTAATTTTTTATTTTTAAATCTGGAGAAAACAAGTGAGTGATGCCGTAGTTTATGTAAATGACAATGATTTTAACGAATTGGTTTTAGAATCAGAATTGCCTGTATTGTTAGATTATTGGGCTGAATGGTGTGGACCTTGCAAAATGATTGCGCCACTTTTAGACATCATTGCTGGTGAGTTTGCTGGTAAATTGACTGTTGCCAAACTTAACATTGACGAAAGCCCAAATACACCACAGAAATACGGCGTGCGTGGTATTCCAACGTTGATGTTGTTTAAAGCTGGCGAAATCGAAGGTACGAAAGTCGGCGCGTTAAGCAAAGTGCAGCTAGTAGAATTTATCAACGCACATTTGTAATCGCCTGTAATTCTAAATAATAAACGCTAAACTTGGCTAAAAAGCTGGGTTTGGCGTTTTTAGTTTGAAATGAGACATAATATGCAGCGTCCTTTTAATACAATTGGCATTATTGGAAAGCCGAGTGATCCCAGTATTTCTGAAGCACTTACCCATATCTGTGCTTATTTAGTTGCACAAAATTATCATGTTTTAGTTGCACAAAATAGTGCGCCATTTGTGCATGACGTTGTCATTGAATCGTGTAATGTATCAGCATTTGGTAAGCATTGTGACGTGGTCATTGCATTAGGTGGCGATGGAACATTTTTAGCGGCAGCACGAGCGATTGTTGCAGATGATATTCCGTTAATTGGTGTGAATTTAGGACGACTAGGTTTTTTGGTTGATATTTCACCAACCGCGTTACCTGAAACATTAGCGCAAATGTTGGCAGGAAATTACACCGAAGAGCAACGTTATTTACTACGCGCAAAAATTATTCGCAATGAACAAATAATTCATGAAGAAACTGCGGTAAATGAAGTCGCTATTCATCGTTGGATTACACCGAGCATGATTGAAATTATCACGAAAATTGACGGTGTGTTTTTGAATTCTCAACGTTCAGATGGTTTAATTATTGCCACGCCGACAGGTTCAACGGCTTATTCATTATCAGCGGGAGGTCCTATTTTATATCCGTCATTACCCGCACTGGTTTTGGTTCCACTGAATCCACATACATTATCAAATCGTCCCATTGTTATTCATGATTCAGCAGAAATTGAAATCAGTTTTTGCCAAAACAAACAGATTAATGCGTTGGTAACGTGTGATCATATTGAAATTCCAGACGTGTTAATTAGTGACAAAATTTTGATTAACAAAGAACCGTTACCAATTACTATTTTGCATCCGATTGGACATGATTTTTTTGAGATTTTGCGGAATAAACTGAATTGGAGTCATTAAAAATTATCCGTAACAAAAATAAGTGATTACTGTAAAATCCAAACCTCACTCCTCAAAAATCTGGAATATCTCGCATGACCATTGCAAAATACCGTTCAATTTTTTCATCGTCAACCGCCCAACAACGTAAAGAAAATTTCGATAACTACTGGGAATTCACTCAACAACACGGTGGTGAATTGTTAGAAGATGATAAAGACTTAGCCATTAAACGCGCACGCCTTCAGTATTTTCAAAATAATCCCATTAAATTACGCAAACCATTAGCGAATCCAGAAGCGTTTTATCGTAACTACGTTGAAATGCAGGACAAACCAGAATCATTAGACAAAATGACATTGATGTTGACGGGGATTTATAAATTTGCGCGACACGAATGGGTTGGTATTAAAGGCGCGTGGGATGTTGTTCCGAATATGGCGAATTCACACAGCATCGAAGATAAAATCAGCCGCATTCATCTAGCGGAAGAATTCTGTCACGTTCGATTATTCGACGAAATGCTGAAAACAGTTGGTTTGGACAAGGTGGAATGGGTTCCATTGTCACCGTGGAAAGAAAAAGTTTACGAACAGTTTCCAAAATTTCCTGGTTTTTTAATGGATACGCCAGCATTTGTAACTGAGTTAATGGGCGTTACGTTTTACTTTCATTTACACGCACTATTCGATGAATTACTTGCTGATGAACCCGAAGTGCGTGAGCGTTTAAAAGAATTGCTCGACGAAATCACCATTGACGAAATCGCTCACGTTGGACAACGCCGCAATTTTATTGGTAGCGTTGGCATTAAAGTATCGAAATGGTTAGTCAAACCGTTTTACACAATGTTCTTCAATGATATTCCAGAAGTCGCGCAATTATTCGACGTGAAAAAAATGATTCAAGACGGCGAAGATTTTGATTTCAACACCGTCCCAAATTACATGATTGAAAAAAGCTGGATTCCGTCTTATTGCAAAGTGTAATTTTTACAATTTTGCTAATTCCGCTGTTATCCACGCTTCCGCTTCGGCGTTAATATCTGCCGCTTTGCGCCCTTTAGTTTCAATGGGCGCACCGATTTTTACTTTAATCGTTCCAGGATATTTAAAAAAACTGTAACGTGTCCAAAAATCGCCCGCGTTATGCACTACTGGAATCACAGGAAAACCTGATTTATGTGCCAACATCGCGCCACCAATGCTAAACGGTAAAACTTCGCGTGCGCCAGCGCGTGTGCCTTCGGGGAAAATTAACACCCAAATTCCTTCGTTCAAATACTTCGTACCGTCCGTAATCAAACTTTTCAATGCGCCACGCGCATTTTTTTTGTCAATTACAATGGATTTCAACAACAATAACGACCAGCCCCAAAGCGGTAAATACAATAATTCTTTTTTTATCACCGCCGATTGCATCGGCAAAATGTAGCGCAAGCCCAAAGTTTCCCACGCAGATTGATGATTACTAAAAATAATCGTCGCTTGTTCTGGATTTACATTTTCTAAGCCTTCGACTTCGTATTTCAAACCGACCGTGATTTCCATTATCCAAAGCATTAAACGACACCATTGCCGTCCAAATTTGTAACGGATTTCAAACGGTGTCCAAAATAACGAAAATAAAATTGTCGCTTCAATCGTGGCGGTAAAAAAAATCATGAAAAAAAGAATGCTCGAACCAATATAAGTTTTCGGGCGATTATCGAGTGAGGAATTTTGCTGCGTCATATAAATTTTCAAAAGTTAAAAGTGAAAGGTTTGGATTTTGTTGCAAGGTTTTTGTGCCGTTGCCTGTTTTGACTAAAATTGGTTTTGCGCCAGCGTTTTGTGCGGCTTGAATGTCGCGTAATGAATCGCCGATAAAATAAATTTGTGATAAATCCACGTTGTAATCGGCGGCAAAGTTTAGTAATAAACCCGCTTTTGGTTTGCGACATTCACACGAATCGTTTGCTTGATGTGGACAAAAATAAACCGCTTCGATTTTGCCACCAACTTTTACTAATTCGTCACGCATTTTTTGGTGAATTAAATTTAACGTTTTTTCATCAAACAAACCTCGCGCCAAACCTGATTGATTAGTTATCACGACAACTTTGTAATCATGCTGATTCAAAAGCGCGATAGCTTGCAAACTGTTTTCAAGCGGCAGCCATTCTTCGAGCGATTTTATGAATTCGTCCGAATCGTGGTTAATCACCCCGTCGCGGTCTAGGAGAATGTATTTTTGCATTTGACTAAATTTTCCCTTCAAAACTAAACCGAAAATTGAGCCAAAAAGTAGTGCTTTCAAGTGCTGGTGCGCCTGGTTTTATATCGGGTAGATAATTGAGCATAGGGTAAAGGCTATTTTCACCCAAAATGTTTTTAACGCTGGCTGATAGTTCCAACTGTTTCCAAGGCGAATATATTACGCTGGCATTGAGCAAATGCGCTCCGTCTGCTTGCGTGCCATTTGGGGAATTCCATGAGTTATAAAATAAATAATTCGCCCCCAAAGAAACTTTTTCCCAAGGCTTAAAAACCACATTTAAACGGCTTACATTTGGAGCTACGCCAGGTAGTTGCGTTTGCCCTCCCGCAGTTTGCCCCGTGTATGAAAGCGCATCGACAAATGAATGGCTAGCCGTGATGTTAAAAGGTTCAGCCACATAATGCACACTTGATTCAAATCCAAATTGTTCGCTACTGCCAGCCTTATTCATATAAAACCAGTACCAGTTATAAGCAGGAACATCGCTGCCCACAGGTGGCAAAGTGATACCGAAGTCATCGCCTCCAACGGCATCTACGTCAATTACATGTAATGCTTTGCTATAAAAAAGTACATTTTCAAACTGCCAGTTTTTATTTAGACGCTGATTAAATGCTAACTCAAATGTTTTCAAAACTTCAGGCTTAACAGACATATTGCCATAACCAGGTATATTTGCGCTGCCTAGTTTGCCAAGGTTTGGTATGCTTAAAAAACCGTCTCCAATGTAACCACCGCTATACGCTAAACCGACTGCGCCACGAATGCCTTCTTGATAAGAAAGCCGAAAAATACCATCTTGCCAAGGCGTAATAAATGCACCAGCACGCGGTGAAAAATGCTCACCCCAATATTGATGCTCATCAAAGCGCAATCCACCGAATAACGTTAGCCACTTGTTAATTTCGTAGTTGTCTTCAATAAAAAAACTGTAAATATCGATATTGGCAGGAAAAACAAACGCATTCTTTTTGTTCAAAGAATTGATAGTTTCTCCATTGAGCTGGGACATATTGTTGATAATAAAGTTTGCGCCGTTTGAGTTATTTAGACCTAATTCATAAAGATGTGCTTCAGAACCCAAGGCTAAATTGTTGCCTTCCCATAAATTATTTAAATGCAAAACTTCTTTAATACCATAGCGAATTTCTCGGTTTCCACCAGCTGTACTTCCAGTTTGAACTGTGTATTGCGACGCATCATCAATCGCTACATCTAATTTGCTTTCAAGATTTATGTCTTTTGTAAAATCAAAATTGTGGTTGAGACCAAAATAATTAAGTCCTTCGCCAACGCCATCGGAATCACGACCGAAGAAATACATATCGCGTGTTTGGTCAACGTGCAGAACATCAAAACTCAATTGCCCGTAACGCAAATGTCCAAAGACACTCAAATTATCAGTACGTTTTAAATGATGTCCAACGTCTGCCAACACACCGCCCTCGCCTGGTGCGCTATCTCCAAATAATGGTGCTTTTGCCGCCCAACCTTCACGACGTAAAGGCTGACCATCATAATTTTTTTGTTGGACAAACACATAACCGTCAGAGTCTTCACGATTAAAAGCGGCTTCCATGCCGCCCTGCCAAGCATTATTTAAACCGCCACCGCCAAGCAAAGTCACTTTAGCATCGCCACATTCAGGAGCTAAATTGTCTGCCGTGCGCGTGATGATATTCACAACACCTTGCAACGCACCTTGTCCAAGCGTTACAGAACCCGAACCTCGCACGACTTCAATTCGTTCAATCCAATCAAAATTAGTGCCGTTAATAATTCCGTTGGGCATACCGCCGTAACGTTCTGCATTGATATTATGCCCGTTGATAAGCATCATAATTTTGGCATTGCTATCAGCGGCAAGCCCACGAAAAGCCCCAACCGTATCACTATGACCTTCGATAACAAAATACCCTGGAATGTACGTCATCAAGGCTTCATTAAGTGTTCGTGCTGCACTGAGTTGTAGTTGTTCTCGCGTAATTACAGTGACAGAAGCGGGTTGTTTTTTAGGGTCAAGTGATACATTAGATGCAACGCTAATCGGTGTTTCAAGTAATTCTTCGATTGGCGCGTCTAACATTTGTTCAACAGATTTACCGCACGTTGCCATTGCCTTTTGAGAATTCAAGCAAACAAGGGTGGCGCAAAGAGCAAAGTATTTATACTTTACATTTTTCAAAGTATTTTTCCTTGTTTAAGCTTTCGTTATTAAAATTTATACGATAAACGTAACATTAATTCGCGTGCTTCTGCGGGTAATGCTGGATGCGTACTATTGAATTGCTGAACAT
>JBAXMT010000037.1:0-15627 GCA_037134135.1 Methylococcaceae bacterium
CCGTCGACACAAGGATTTTCAATCCTTTGCTCTACCGACTGAGCTACCTGGGCATTTTAACTTGAGGAAAAACTAAGAATAATTTTTGATGGTGCCCAGGGGCGGAATCGAACCGTCGACACAAGGATTTTCAATCCTTTGCTCTACCGACTGAGCTACCTGGGCATAGGTGTATTAAACTTGATTACACGCGCCTCGTCAATCACTAATGCTATTTTTAACAGCATTAACCTACTAATTCGCGTAAAATTATCACTTTTAACACCAAAATTCACTTAATTTTATGGTTTGGAAACCCCACGTTACTGTTGCCGCAATTATTGAACGCGAGCAACATTTTTTATTGGTTGAAGAAAG
Source organism: Methylococcaceae bacterium (assembly GCA_037134135.1). Taxonomy (GTDB): domain Bacteria; phylum Pseudomonadota; class Gammaproteobacteria; order Methylococcales; family Methylomonadaceae; genus UBA10906. The sequence goes on from JBAXMT010000037.1 coordinate 358, forward strand.
CACGCCTTATGGTTTGCAATTCAATCAACCCGCAGGACATTTAGAAGAACACGAAGATTTGATTACCGCCATAAAACGTGAAGTGTTAGAAGAAACCGCTTGGAATTTTACTCCTGAATATATTTCTGGCGTGCATTTGTGGCGACGAAATCCAAATAGCCAAACATTTGTGCGTTTTTGCTTTGTCGGTGAATGCTACGATCACCAATCCACGCAAGCCTTAGATACTGGAATTATTGCGACACATTGGCTAACTCGTGAAGAAGTCGCAACCAAATCTTTGCGTAGCCCACTCGTTTTAAGTTCTATTGATGATTATTTAAATGGTCAAAATTATCCACTTTCACTTTTAAAATCCTTTCTTGATTATGCGTAAAAACATCGTTGTTGGAATGTCTGGAGGCGTTGATTCGTCTGTTACTGCATTGCTGTTACTTGAACAAGGTCATAATGTCACGGGCTTGTTTATGAAAAATTGGGAAGAGGACGATGGCACAGAATTTTGTACGGCAATGCAAGATTTAGCCGACGCACAACAAGTGTGTGACACGCTCGGCATCGAATTAAAAACAGCTAATTTTGCGGCTGAATACTGGGATGAAGTATTTGAGGTTTTTTTATCCGAATTCAAAGCAGCACGCACACCTAATCCCGATATTTTGTGTAATAAGCACGTTAAATTTAAAGCATTTTTGCATTATGCAATTGATGATTTAGGAGCTGATTATATTGCTACAGGACATTATGCGAGGGTTGCAGAACAAGGTGGTGAATTCCAATTACTCAAAGGTTTAGACCCAAATAAAGAACAAAGTTATTTTCTTTACACACTTGGGCAAAAGCCACTTTCTCGCACGCTTTTTCCAATCGGGCATCTACACAAACCCGAAATTCGTGCGATGGCGGAACGCGCAGGATTTGCAAATGCGAAAAAGAAAGACAGTACGGGCATTTGTTTTATTGGTGAACGTAAATTCAGTGATTTTTTAAAACGCTATTTACCGACGCAAGCGGGTGAAATGCGAACGCCAGAAGGTCAATTTATCGCACAACATCACGGTTTAATGTATTACACACTGGGTCAACGACAAGGTTTAGGTATTGGCGGCGTGAAAGATGCGCCTGATGAACCGTGGTACGTTTTAGATAAAGATGTAACGAATAACATTTTAATCGTCGGACAAGGGCATAATCATCCATTGATGCTGCACAATTCGCTTATTGCCGATCAACTTGATTGGTGTAGCAATAAACCACTGACCGAAACATTACATTGCAAAGCGAAAACGCGTTATCGCCAAGAAGATCAGAATTGTGTGGTTAAACCACTACATAATGGAAAAATCGAAGTCATTTTTGCTCAACAGCAACGGGCTATCACGGAAGGACAATCCGTTGTTTTTTATCAAGGCGAAGTTTGTTTGGGCGGCGGAATTATTGAATCGAAGGCGAATCGTTAATATGCCACATACGCAAGATAGTAAATTTAAACGATTGTTTAATAACAATACCATGTACAAATACGATGGTTTATTGATTCATCAAGATTACGACGATGATGGCGCGTTAGAAGTCGTTGAAGCAGATGGTGTGCGTTCATTGCATTTTGGTTCATTGCCGCGTCAAAGTTCGATGTTACTTAGTGATCCACATAAATTATATTTGGAATATGCAAAAACAATGTCAACGTGGATGTTGTTTAAAGAAACTTTAAACGACGATGCGTTGTTAATCGGTTTAGGTGGTGGCTCACTTGCCAAGTATTTATTGCATCAATTTCCCGATTGCCAAGTTAAGGTTGTTGAATATCGTAAAAGTGTCGTGAAAATTGCTCGCAGTCATTTTGATTTACCGTTTGATGATGCCCGTTTAAAAGTCATCGTGGACGATGGTGCGGAATATGTTCGTAAGCGTCTTGATAGTGAACGTGAATTTTACAGTTTGATTATGGTCGATGCGTTCGACGCGACGGGCATGGCGGAAGCCATTTGTAATTTTGAATTTTTTGAACGCTGCCAAACATTGCTCAAAAAAGACGGCATTTTAGTTATCAATTGTTGGGGTGGTGTACGTCGACCACAATTTCAAAAAATCGCGTTGTGGCTCGGCAGATTATTTAACTGGAAATTATTATTTGTTCCCGTTGCAGGACGTGGAAATATCATTGGATTAGCATTTAATGAAAAAACACCAACATATCGACTAAAGGATTTACGAACCCGCGCTATCGTTTTAGAACAATTACATCAAATTGAATTCACGCGATTTTTGAAAGATTTGGTGAAACACAATGCTAGCGTACTTCAAAACATCATTTATAAATAAAAATGGCTGAACAAATTATTTTTCAAACCGAAGACAAAGACGGCAGCATCGAAGTCAAAGATGTCGATAATGTGCGTTCACTGTATTTCGGTTCGTTTGCACAACAAAGCGCGATGTCGCTTCAAAATCCCGATCAATTACATTTAGCTTATACAAAAGCGATGATGAGTTGGCTATTATTTGAAGATATTAGCGATGACGATGTGTTACTGATTGGATTAGGCGGCGGTTCGTTAGCAAAGTATTTATTGCAAAAATTTCCTAATTGTCGTGTAGAAGTTGTCGAATATCGAATAGCCGTTGCTGAAATTGCTCATAATTATTTTGATTTACCAAAAGAAGAACGATTGAATGTGGTGATTGATGATGGTGCAAGATATGTCAAAGAACGGGCGAATTTACAACACGAGTTATATCGAATAATTATGCTCGATGCTTTTGATTCAAACGGCATAGCAGAAGCATTATGCAATCCAGAATTCTTCGCTGCGTGTAAAAAAATGCTCAAAAAAGAAGGTATTTTAGTGGTTAATTTATGGAATACAAATGAGCAATTTACGCAATTATTCTCATGGTTAGGGCGATTATTTAAAGCCAAATTAGTATTTTTACCTGTTCACGGCATGGTCAATGTTATTGGTTTGTTTTTTCACGAAGACACGCCTATTTATTCACGAAAAGCATTACAAAAACGCGCTATTCAACTTGAAAAAACTTATCGATTGCCATTTAAACAATTTTTAAAAGATTTAATTGCTTACAATCCCAATTTTATTGACTACATAATTTCAACCCCCTAATTTTCATTAAAAACTATCAAAATTTGAAAAATAGTGAAAATGTCCCCACTATCAAAACACAAATTTTAATTTTCAATTATTAACAACAGGTAATTTTTCAATGCTAGACCCTCATTTATTTAGAACAGATTTAGATTTTGTTATCGCGGGATTAAAAAAGCGTAATTTTGCGTTCAATCCCGAAAATTACAGCGAATTAGAAGCGCGTCGCAAAGCGGTTCAAACCAAAACACAAGAATTACAAAATGCGCGTAATTCCAGTTCAAAAGCGATTGGTCAAGCCAAAGCAAAAGGTGAAGATGTGCAACCTTTACTCGACCAAGTAGCGAATTTAGGCGACGAATTAAAATCCGCTGAAACCGAATTAAACGAAATTCAAACTGAACTCGACACGCTAATGTCAGGCATTCCAAATTTGCTCGATGTTTCTGTTCCCGAAGGGAAAAGCGAAGACGATAACGTTGAAATAAGTCGTTGGGGCGATTTGCCGACGTTTGATTTTGAAGTCAAAGATCACGTTGATTTAGGGACAGCGCGTAACTTATTGGATTTTGAATTGGGTGCAAAAATTACGGGTTCGCGTTTTGTGGTTTTGAATGGGAAATTGGCGCGACTTCAACGTGCGTTAATTCAATTCATGCTTGACACGCACAGCGGCGAAAACGGTTATCAAGAAACCTACGTCCCGTATTTAGTTAACGCTGACAGTTTGCGTGGTACGGGACAATTGCCAAAATTTGAAGCGGATTTATTTAAAGCCAGCGAAAATCCTGATTATTATTTAATTCCAACAGCTGAAGTTCCTGTCACAAACATCGTGCGTGATGTGATTGTCGATGCGAAAAATCTGCCATTGAAATTCGTTTGTCATAGTCCATGTTTTCGCAGTGAAGCGGGTGCGTATGGTCGTGATGTGCGCGGCATGATTCGCCAGCATCAATTTGAAAAAGTCGAAATCGTACAAATCACAAAACCCGAAGATTCAGTGCAAGCGCACGAAGACTTAACAAATCATGCTGAAATGATTTTGCAAAAATTAAAATTGCCGTACCGCAAAATGCTTTTGTGTGCGGGTGACACAGGTTTTTCTTCAAGCAAAACTTACGATTTAGAAGTCTGGTTGCCAGGTCAAAATGCGTATCGTGAAATTTCGTCTTGCAGTAATTTCAGAGATTTTCAAGCGCGTCGTTTGCAAGCACGTTGGCGTAACCCTGAAACGGGAAAACCTGAACTTGTGCATACACTGAATGGTTCAGGACTCGCAGCGGGACGCACCTTGATTGCAGTGATGGAAAATTATCAAGATGCTGACGGGCGTATTCATATTCCAGAAGTATTGTTGCCTTATATGGGCGGATTGCGAGTGATTGAATAATTGGTAATAACCGAATTTCGAGGTTTTATCTTGCTTACCCCACGCTATTCTGCTAAAAATGCGCGGTTTTAAATTTTGTTAGGAGTTAATTGATGACCAACACAGCCAAAACTAACGCATCTCCGTTTAGTTTCGAGCCATATCAGGAAAAAGACGGCGAAGAATACATGAATGAAGCTCAATTGAAACATTTTGAGAGCATTCTTAATAATTGGAAAAAAGAATTGATGCACGAAGTAGATCGTACCGTTATGCACATGCAAGACGATGCAGCCAACTTTCCTGATCCAAATGATCGTGCAACGCAAGAATCAGAATTCAGTTTGGAATTACGCACCCGTGATCGTGAACGCCGATTAATTAAAAAAATCGAAGATGCCATCAAAGAAATCGATTCGGGTGATTATGGTTATTGTGAAACTTGCGGAATTGAAATCGGAATTCGTCGTTTAGAGGCGCGTCCAACAGCAACATTATGTATCGATTGTAAAACACTTGATGAAATTCGTGAAAGACAAATGAGCTAATGCTCAATTCGCAATACACTGGTCGGTTTGCACCTTCACCGACTGGTCATCTTCATTTCGGTTCCGTTTACACAGCATTAGCGAGTTTCTTAGAAGCTCGCACTCATCAAGGTTTATGGCGTTTGCGTTTTGATGATTTAGATACGCCTCGAAATGTTTCGGGGGCTGCAAATCATATTCAACAAACACTGGAAACACTTGGTCTACATTGGGATGGCGAGGTAGATTATCAAAGTTGGCATCTTGATGATTATCACGCCGTGCTAATGGATTTCATGGCAAACGAGCAAATTTATCGCTGCCAATGTTCCCGCAAAGATTTGACTGGCATTTACGCACAAACGTGTCGAAATCAACACATTCCAGCCAACGACCCACATTCACTACGTCTTAAAACAGATAATCGAGAAATCATTTTCGATGATTATTTGCATGGTCAGATTTCACAGAATTTAGCAACACAACACGGCGATTTCATTTTAAAACGCAAAGATAATGTCGTCGCTTACCAATTCGCTGTTGTGCTTGATGATATTCGGCAAAAAGTAAATCATGTTGTGCGCGGTATTGATTTACTTGATGCTACGCCAAAACAAATTTATTTACAGCAGCTTTTAAATTTGCCTACGCCGCATTATTTGCACATTCCGATTTTAGTCGATGCGAAAGGTCATAAATTGAGCAAAAGTACATTAGCGACGGCTGTTGATTTGTCCGCACCAAATCGAGTGTTATTTCAATTATTACGTTGGTTAAAACAAAATCCACCCACTGAATTGCAAACTGCAAATGTGGACGATATTTTGAAATGGGCGATTGAGCATTGGGATGTAGCGCGATTAAAAAGCATTGAGCAAATTCTGATTTAAACGCCATATCCTTTTTTTAGATACAAGAATCGAAAAATAGCATTTTCTTTTTTGAGTCTATTTCTCTACGATGCTGCGAATAATCAGATTTAAAATTTTTAGAGGATGTTATGGATTTAAGTTTGTTGAGCGGTTACATCGTTTCGGGTTTATTAGTTGGCATTTTAGTTGGTTTAACGGGTGTTGGCGGTGGTTCATTGATGACCCCATTACTTGTTTTCCTATTCGGCTTTAAGCCCGCTACAGCGGTTGGAACGGATTTACTTTTTGCAGCGTTAACGAAAACGGGCGGCGTTTGGGTTCATCATACGAAACACAGTTCTGTTGATTGGCGCATTGTGCGCTGGTTATCATTGGGTAGCTTACCATTTGCAGTGGCGACATTATTTGCATTAAAGCATTTCGCCGCTATCGGCAAAGAAACCACTGGTATGATTACACTAACTTTAGGCGTTGCATTATTGCTGACGGCAGCATCGATTTTGGTGCGTAGTCTTTTGATTCGTCGCAATCAAAAAAACGCCGTTAATTTAGTCGCAATCGCAGAAGTAGAAGAAGAAACTGAAAACGAATTGGAAAAAGATGAAGCAATCGATGAAATCAAACGTGGACGTTTTGACCGTTGGCAAATTCCAGCCACCGTTTTAACTGGCGCAATTTTAGGGGTTTTGGTCACGCTTACTTCGGTTGGTGCGGGCGCATTAGGTACTGTCGTTTTATTGTTTTTATATCCGAAAATGCTAACGGTGAAAATCGTCGGGACAGATTTAGCCCACGCAATTCCATTAACTGCCGTCGCGGGTTTTGGGCATTGGATGTTGGGGAATGTGGATTTTTTATTACTTGGCAGTTTGTTAATTGGTTCATTACCTGGAATTTGGGTGGGTAGTCATTTGAGCGCAAAATTACCTGAACGCTTTTTACGTCCGATTTTAGCGGTATTGTTGTTGATTATTGGGTTAAAATTTATTTCGGTTTAATTTTTAAAGAGGATTTTTTATGGCTACTATTACATTTCAAACCAACCCGATTCAAACGTGCGGTGAATTACCTGCGATAGGTAGTGATGCGCCCAATTTTTCGTTAGCAAATATCGGACTTGAAAATATCACGCTCGAAAATTATGCAGGAAAACGAAAAGTTTTAAGTATTGTTCCTAGTTTAGATACGCCAACTTGCGCTGCGTCTGCTCGAAAATTTAATCAAAAAGCCGCAAATTTTGAAAACACTGTTGTGTTAATCGTGTCAGCAGATTTGCCATTTGCTCAATGCCGCTTTTGTGAAATTGAAGGCTTAGATGAAATTGAAGTTTTATCGACATTTCGCAGCACTTTTGCTGCTGATTACGGTATTCAAATTAGCGATAGCGCGTTGGCAGGATTAACCGCCCGAGCTATTGTGATTATTGATGAACAAAACAAAATTTTATATACGCAGCTCGTGCCAGAACTTGCACACGAGCCAGATTATGAATCGGCATTTGCCGCATTAAAATCAAAATAAACCTAATCTTGGTTTCGTTGATATAACACCGCTTGATTTCGACCTTGATTTTTTGCGGTGTATAACGCTTTATCTGCGTTCTTCATCAAACTTTCCGCAGAATCACATTCATTTGCTACATACACCGCAACGCCCGCACTAATAGTGACACAACCAAATTCAGACAATTCATGCGGTAACGCCAAATTACTCAATGCTTGACAGATATTTTCTACCACCATTAACGCGGTGTCATGTTGAGTCGTCGGTAAAATCAAAACGAATTCTTCACCACCATAACGCGCTACAAAATCACTTTCACGCTTTGCTCCTTGCGTTAATGCCATTGCTACTTGACGCAAACAATCGTCACCCGCTTGATGTCCATAATGGTCGTTATATTTTTTAAACCAATCAACATCAATCATTGCCACCGCTAACGTTTGATTCATTCGACTGGCACGTTGCCATTCATGTTCGAGTTGCTGATCAAAACAACGACGGTTCGGAATGTTTGTTAAGCCATCTGTAATCACTAAACGTGTCAGTTGTTCTCGTGCGTGTTTTAGTTCAATTTGATTATGAACACGGATTTTTACAATCGCGGGGCAAAATGGTTTGGAAATGTAATCCGCAGCCCCCGCTTCTAAACCAATAATTTCTTCTTTTGTATCTGAATGTGAAGTTACAAAGATGATTGGAATGGATTTCGTTAATAAGTCTTCTTTTAAAAAACGACACACTTCATAACCATCTATTTCTGGCATCATGACATCAAGCAAAATTAAATCAGGTTGTTCTTTCAGTGCGATTTGTATGGCTTGTGAACCATTTGTGGCAAACAAAATTTCGTGATGCTCATCATCGAAAATACTTGCTAATAAACGGATATTGTTTGGATCATCATCAACAATCAATAGGCGAAAAATTGCATTTGTTGCCAACATCGTTACACCTCTTTCAATAAGTTAAAATTTATTTTTTCTAAAACGAGTAACGCTGCTTTGAAATTTAATGCGTCTAAGCATTTATTCAATTCTTGAATTTCAGAGTTAAAACCTTTGTGAATTAAATTCGGTTTTAATTGTTTAAATAATTCGACGGCGTTGAAATTATTACTATGAAGTGCCGCATTAAATTTCGTTAATGATTCCAAGAAATCAGGCGCATCTAATAAAACGCCATTCGTTATTTCATCGGGAACTGGCGGTAATAAAGTAGTCGCATCAATGGCTTCAGCTAACGCATTTTTTAAATTGGACACAAGCACATTGAGATTATCAAATTGCTTATCTCGTATCGCAAGCTCTAAATGATTAGCCGCTTGTTGTAACTCTTTGTCCGCTAATGTTCCCGCTACGCCTTTAATTGAATGCGCCAAATGTTCAATTTTCGTAAATTCTTTTTCTGAAAGCCATTTATCGAATTCAGCTGATGAATCTGCGTAACGTGTTGCAAAATTCAATAATAATTGATGCAGTAATCGTGGATTATCGCCCGTAAATTGTGCGGCGGCGGCTAAATCAAATGGTGGTAATTCGTTCGGCAAAGAACTCAGTATTTCTAAATTTTTTTCAGGCGTAGGTCTAACAAAATTAACGTCTATTTTTAACCAGCGATTCAAAATAGCCACCAATTTATTTAATTCAATTGGCTTTGTTAAATGGTCATTCATGCCAGCGGCTAAACTTTTGTCTTTATCACCCTGCATTGCATGAGCTGTCATTGCAATAATCGGTAAATTTTGCAATGTTTTCTGAGCGCGAATCGTTTGAGCAGCCGTCAAACCATCCATCACTGGCATTTGAATATCCATCAAAATCAAATCAAAAGATTCAGCCAAAGCCATCTCAACGCCTTCTTGACCGTTGTTGGCGACCTTAACAGACAATCCCATTATCGTTAATAATTCCACCGCGACTTGCTGATTGATTTCATTATCTTCCACCAACAAAATACGTTGTTCTTGATAATTTTGATTTTCATACGCAGGAATTTCATCTATTTGAGCTTGATATAATTTACTTGATGCTTCCGTTAAAGTGATATTTAACGAAAACGTGCTACCAACACCGTAACTGCTTTCAACGTAAATTTTGCCATTCATCAATTCTGCTAATTGTTTTGAAATCATCAAACCCAATCCTGTTCCACCATATTTGCGAGTGATCGAGCTGTCTGCTTGAGAAAAGGGTTGGAACAATTCATTAAGTTGCTCTTCTTTCATACCAATGCCAGTGTCACGCACCAAAAAAAGAAGCTCAACTGCTTTTTCATTTGTATTTTTAGATTCAACGGTAATCGTGACTTTTCCATGCTCGGTAAATTTCACCGCATTGCAGGTTAGATTCAATAGAATTTGCCCCAATCGTAGCGCGTCGCCTTCAAAATAACGCGGCGTTTCGGGTGAAATTTCAATTTCAATGCCGATATTTTTTTCTTCCGCTTGCAGTTTTAGCGTATCGAGTAAATGCGCCAACACGCTATCGAGTGAAAACGTCGTTTTTTCTAATGTCATTTTGCCCGCTTCAATTTTAGAAAAGTCTAAAATATCGTTGATAATCGTGAGCAATATATGTGTTGAAGAATCTATTTTATTAAGATAATCACGCTGTTTAGCCGTTATTGCGGTACGTTTTACTAAATGCACCATGCCCATAATTGCATTCATCGGTGTGCGAATTTCATGGCTCATATTCGCCAAAAAGCTCGATTTAGATTGATTCGCCGCATCGGCATCTTTTAAAGCATTTTGTAAATCGAGCGTTTGTTCATCGATGATAGTTTGTAGGTTATTCAAATGATCAGATAAGGCTTTTTCTGCTTCATCACGTTTTGCAAAGCTGGCATTTAGTTGAAAAAGCATTTCATTAAACGCTGAAATTAACGTCCCAAATTCATCATTCGATGTTTTCGTTATTTTCACATCATAAATTCTTGAGGTCGTAATGTGATGAATGATTTTCGACATGTCAATAATGGGACGCGACACAATACGTTGTAAATATCCCGCCATAAATAACGCCATTAAAATCGTAATGCCTAATGAAATTGAAATAATGACGCTGTAATCTTGCAGCTTGGCATTAAACGATGCGAAATTTGCGCGTAAAATTAAATACCCAAGTAAATCATTATTTAAATAAATGGGGTACATAATTTGAATGTATTCTGATGTCTCATAAAGACGCTTTGCATTCAGTAATTCATCGTCTTGTAATTCGATGGTTTCTAAGTAATTTTCTTCATGGTAAGCCTCTAAAAGTTGCTGATTTGTGGTGTACAAACCTGCAAATAAAATATCGGAATTATGTTTTAACGCCTCGAGCGTTTTATGCGCGGCGGAATGATCCATAAACGCTAATGATGCCAAACTATTTTCAGCAATAATTTCAACCTGCGTTTGCAGATTACGAATCAATTCTTTTTTTACAAACGCTGTTTCGTAATAAAACAAAATGAAACCAAACGCCACTAACGCAACACTACTGCTAAATGCTGAAATAAAGATAATTTTTAATTTAATTGAATGATTTTTTAATATCATGGTTGTGGCTCTTTAGAAAGCGATAGCAACTGAGAGCTAATTTTCAAACCAGAAGCGATAGCGACTGAGTTGTTAATAAAAAAGCGAACTTTTTGCTCTTCTTCAAATAAATAAATAATACCTTGTTCAACAAAGTTTTTTTGTGACCCAATCGACAGAATTGGTTTTTTGTTCAGGTGTGAAAGTAATTCGGTGGATACTAAATTTGGAAAATAGATTAGTTGGCAATTATCGATATTCGATTTTTCGGTGATATTTTGTACATTGACAGGAATATCACCCAATTTCTTTCCGACATACGCTTGTTTCAATAACGAACTAAAAGATATATCGTCATAAATACAAAAGTTAAACGTTGATGGTTTTGTAGTCCATTCGGTGAATTGCGAAAAGTGAAACAAATAAGCGATTTTAATTTTGTTTTCGCGCTCGGTTTCCTCATCGGCAAACGCAGGTTTGCCAAAAAATAAAATACACGCAAACAAAATCAGTAAGCGAAAAACCATCATTTAATAAGACAATCCAATCGTTAAATAAAGTCTGCGGGTTTCTTGTGGTAATCGAGGTAAGCCGCCACTCAAAGCATTTCCGTCGGGTAATGGAATAACGGCAAAATTATCATTCATATTCACGTTATAGTATTTCGTATCCAGTAAATTCGTTGCACCTAAGTCAATGCTGAATTCAGCTGATTGCAACGGTAAAGCGTAATGCAAATTCGAGTCAAAAATTGTCGCGCCGTGCATTCTTTCGCCTTTATAAAGCGTATTCGATTCGTGCGTTCTGACTTTATCAAACCAACGTCCTGTAAATCTTAAAGTAAATTTATCAAGCGAATACTCGAGGTTACTTTTAATCATATTTTCAGGTGCATTCGTCATGCCAACCATTTTGGTTAATTTTTCGGCATTTTGTTGACCTAATGTGTAGACGTAATTCATATCAGCACTAATGCCATTATCAAATTTTTGTGAATCGCCCACTTGCAACCCGTAAGTTTCAGACGTGGCTAAATTATCATTGGTATTCGGTTTGCCAGTAAAAACATGATTAACAACACGCACAATATCTTTGCCTTGTGTATAAAATCCAGACAATTTAAACGCATTATTTTTGAACGGCTCGGCATTAAAACCCGATTCCGCTGTCATCATTTTTTCGGGTTGTAGATGTAAATTTGCGCGATGATAAATAAAATCCGTTTCTTTGTTCCACGTTTCATAAATTAAATAAGGGGAGGGCGCAATATACGATGTTCCCCACGCGCCAAAAAATCGTAATGCTTTGAACGCTTGCCATGAAAAACCTAAACGCGGATTAAAATCAGGTTCGTAACGTGAATCGGCATCCATTCGCAACGAACCGCTTAACACTAAATTTTCTGTTAAATCGTAATTCACTTGGCTATAAACAGCGTAATTTTGGTAATTTGAATGATTGATAAGCGAGCTGGCATCTTGGCTATTTTTAGGATGTGAGTGCATAAAACTGAGTTCAATTCCGCTTAACCAATTTAAATCACCTTTCAAATACGCAACCGTTTCAGAAAAACGAACTGCGCTGCCATCCCAAGAAATTGGCGCAGTTGCTCCCCATGCTCGATAACTTGAACCTGGTTCTAAATCGGTGCTTTCATAACTTAAACTCGATTTAGCTTGCCAAAATGGATTGATTTCAATGTTATACGTCGCATTTGCCATTTGATTTATCGTGGCAAAAAACGCTTTGCCTGAATAATCGTAATTTATAGGTTGTGCAGGATTAAACGAAAGGCTGGTATTTGCGTTGTTATAAACGCGGTAATAATTCAGCATTAAATCTTTGTAATTACCTTTGAAATGAATGTTGTGATTTTGTTCGGTCAAATCGACTTTATCGAGTTTGCCGTAAATTTCGGGATAATTTTGTTTTAAATCTTCTGACGCGCTGCGATGAAAACTGCCCGATAAAGCCACGTTAATATCGTCGTTAATTTTTTTACCTGTGGCAACTTGGACTTCGCCTGTATCTTGCGTTCCGCCAGTGGCTTTGACTTTTATGCCGTTAATTCCTTCGCCTGTTTCGGTCACTAAATTGATTGTACCGAGCATGGCATCGCCGCCATAAATTGATGATGACGAACCTAAACTGATTTCAACTTGTTTCACATCAATCAGCGGCATAGTATGAAAAAATGTCGTCGGTTCGCCCGTCGGAGCTTTGATTTTATTGCCATCAACCAAAACAGTAATTTTATCGTTGGCAAAAATGCCGCGAATATAAATTTCAACACCCGCTTTTTCAGTCGAAGCTAAATTCGCAACATGAATATCAGGAATGTTTTTCAAAATATCTGTTAAGAAACGATAGCCTTTGCGATTGATTTCATCTTGCGAAACGACATAAGCGGTCACAGGTGATTTATTTAACGACATTGGCATTTTGGTAATCGATGTGACTTTTACGTCCATCAATTCTTCCATCGAAACGTCTGTAAATTCATTTTCAGCCTGTGCAACTTGAGCAAAAACGAGAAGCCAGAATAAAGATTTTATTTTCATAGATTTTTTATTCCCCGATTTTTTCGCCAACTTTTACTGATTTATTTGTAGCAAAATCAGCGTCCCAATTCATTTTGTCTTTTTCAAAAAGAACGATAATGGTTGAACCCATATTAAAACGTCCCATTTCAGCACCTTTTTCTAACGTTGGTGCATTGGTTTCATACTTCCATGTACGAACTGTTTTAATTGATGGCGGTGTGACGACACCGTGCCAAACGGTTTCGATACTCGACACAAAAATTGCACCGACTAAAACCAACGCCATTTGTCCAATTTCGGTATCAAAAATAGCAACAACACGCTCATTTTTTGCAAATAGACCATTCACTGCTTCGGTTGTCGCGCCATTCACACTAAATAAACGACCTGGCACATGAACCATTTCGCGCAATGTTCCTGAAATTGGCATGTGTAAACGGTGATAATCTTTTGGCGACAAATAAATCGTAGTGAATTCGCCATCATTAAATTTTTCAGCGCGTTGTGAATCGCCGCCTAATAAATCAGTCACGGTAAAACTTTTACCTTTTGCTTGAAAAATATCACCACTTTCAATTTTTCCCGCTTGGCTAACAACGCCATCGGCAGGACTTGCGATTGCACCATGTTCTGTTGTCAAAGGACGTGCGCCCGCTTTTAATTCGCGTGTAAAAAATTCATTGAAACTTTTAAATGCACTCAAATCGGAAGTTGCTGCTTCATCCATATTTACGCCGTAATGTTGAATAATTTGGCGCGTTAAAAAGTTTTTCCACATCACATTTTCGCAATGGGTGAATTTGCTGACAAATTGCGATAACAAATGATGCGGTAAAACAGTTTGGAATAATTCAACGATGGTATTTTTAAACGTCATAGGGCAGGGGATTCAAGGGTTTTATTGCTCAGTCCATAAGCAAACGCAATAACTTCAGCGACCGCGAGATAGAGTTCTTGTGGAATTTCGTCGCCCAAAGGAATTTTCGACAACATTTTTACTAATTCTGGATCTTTATAGAGTGGGATATTGTGTTCTTCAGCGATTCTTACTATTTCATCAGCGGTTAGACGTGCGCCTTTTGCCGTTACGATAGGCGCGTTATCCTTTTCAAGTTCGTATTTCAGCGCGACGGCAAAATTAGGCGGCAACATAATTACGGCAACGTCACTAATTCTGGTGCAATCCAAGAAGAATTACGGTGTTCAACAATAACGCTTGTGTAAATTCCACCACGAACATAAAAATCAGCACGAACACGCATAAAGTTTGGTGAAATCACTTTTACAATATCGTCTAAAATTTGGTTGGTAATCGCTTCATGAAATGCGCCTTCTTCACGGAATGACCACATATAAAGTTTGAGTGATTTTAGTTCGACGCATAATTCAGCGGGAACGTATTCGATTTTAATTGTCGCAAAATCAGGCTGTCCTGTTTTTGGACAAAGGCAGGTGAATTCTGGAATGTCAAAACGAATCGTGTAATCACGGTCTGTTTGTGGATTAGGAAATGTTTCCAGTTCTTTACTTGGTTTCGTCGTCATAAAAATTTCTAGGTATTAATGTTTAAGAATAAGTTTTGCATTTTAATGTAAGCCACTCGATATTCATATATTAGCGTTAATGCAAAAACGACTTTCACATTTTGTATACCGCATAAAAAATTTAAATTAAATTTTGAACATAGCACAATGTAAGTCTCAAAAGGGTCTGATTTTGAAAAATAAACGATTAAATTGATTCAGCTATTAAATCTATATGCGGCGATGTCAGCAATTCTCATTATGAAATCAAACAGCTTCAGGTATAGGAATTTCAAGACC
>JBAXMT010000038.1:0-15111 GCA_037134135.1 Methylococcaceae bacterium
AATCAGTTACTCGATGATTTACTCGCAGCGGGTGTAACGTGGGACGAAAATAAAATCGTTGAAAATTTACAACCATTATTAGGGCAAACATGGGTTTTGACAGGAACTTTGAGTTCACCACGCAACGAAATTAAAACGAAACTGGAAAATTTAGGCGCGAAAGTATCGAGTTCCGTTTCAACAAAAACAACGGTTGTTTTAGCAGGTGAAGCCGCAGGAAGTAAACTCACGCAAGCTGAAGATTTAGGCGTTAAAATTATCGACGAAAATGAATTTTTAGAGCTTATCGATAATCTATCGAAATGAAAAAGCCCCGTTTGGAATTTTGTAAACGGGGCTTTTTTGTCAGATGAATTTAATTGCTATAAGTCGTCTGAATCCGAACTAACGTTCCGTCTTCAAATAATTCTTTAAATACAGCCACTAATTTTGGATCAAACATTCCTGTTGAATTCAGCTCGATATTTTCAAGTGCATCTTCCATTGACCAAGGTTCTTTATACGGACGTTTTGTAGTTAGCGCATCAAACACATCGGCGAGTTTTACAATTCGTGCAGAAAGTGGAATTTCTTCACTTTTCAATTTATGTGGATAGCCAGTGCCGTCGAAATTTTCATGATGTCCCGCTGAAATTTCTCGGGCGACTTCATAAAAAGGATTATTTCCCAAAATTTTTACACCCGCGATGGGGTGTTCACGCATGACAACCCATTCTTCATCTGTTAATTTGCCTGGTTTTTTCAAAATTGCATCGGGCGTGGCGAGTTTGCCAATGTCGTGAAGCATACTCATTAAACCCATGTGTGCCGCTTCTTTTTCATCGATACCCACAGCCATTGCTAACGCTTGAGTGTAATGCTGTACGCGATGTAAGTGACTTGCCGTATCTTGATCTTTACCTTCAGCCGCCAAACAAAGCATCACAACAGATTCTTGATACGCCGATTCTAATTGTGTTCGTGCTTCGTTTAATTGTCGCTGTAAATTGAGTGCCTCTAAGGCGCGAACAACCGTGAAATTTAAATCATCAGGAACCCACGGTTTAGTTACATATTTATAAATATGTGCGTCATTCACACACGCAAGCAGTGATTCCACATCGGTGTAACCCGTGAGTAAAATCCGTATGGCTTCTGGCTGAACATTCGACGCGTGCGTCAAAACTTCCACGCCACCAATTCCTGGCATTCGTTGATCACAAATAATTAAATCAACAGGTTGTGAATTAAGAATTTCTAATGCTTGTTCACCACTGCTGGCAGAAAGTGTTTTATAGCCTTTACGAAAACTGCGCGTGAGTGTTGCCAAAACATCCGCATCATCGTCAACGAGTAATAATGTGTACATTTTTAATTGTCCTTTTTAAGCGTCTTTAACTAATTTTAACGGGATTGCGATAATAAAACGTGTGCCGTGATTTTCTTTATTCTGATTCGATTCGACGGTTAATGTGCCGTGATGCTTTTCAATAATTCCATAAGAAATAGATAAACCAAGTCCTGTGCCTTCGCCAACGTCTTTAGTTGTGAAAAATGGATCAAAAATTTTCGCTTTTACATCGTCTGGTATACCTGTTCCATTATCAGCAATAGTGATAATTGCGTTTTCATTTACTTTTGCCGTGGTGATATAAATCGCTCCCGTATCTGGAATAGCCTGAACGGCATTTGCCAAAATGTTCATAAATACTTGATTTAATTCACCTGCATAACATTCCACCATTTCATTTAACGCGTAATCTTTTTCAATAACCACTCGATTTTTAAATTGGTGTAACAGCATTTGTAATGTTGAATCAATGCCTTCTTCCAGCAATACGGTTTTTACGTCACCTTGATCTAATCGCGAAAAGTTTCGCAACGATAAAACGATATTGCGAATACGATCAGCGGATTGTTTTTGACTGTTGAGTAATTGTCCCAAATCATCAATTACAAACGCATAATCAATTTGTTCCAAATGCTCATTCAGCGTTTTTGTTCCCGCATCATCTAAACAACTTTGGGCGATTTCAACCGTGCCTTTGATGTCATCAATATATTCTTCGAGTGGTGGCATATTGGCATAAATTGCACCAATCGGATTGTTAATTTCATGTGCAATTCCCGCCACTAATTGTCCAAGGGATACCATTTTTTCTGACTGAACTAATTGTGCTTGTGCGGATTTTAGTTTTTGCAATGTTTCTTGTAATTGTGCGGTGCGTTCAATCACTTGATTCTCTAAATTCGCGTTTAAATTTTCAAGTTCTTTTTCGACAATCATATTTTTATGAAATAGCTCACCGAGTTGTGATGTCATACGATTGAAAGCATTACCTAAATCTGCAACTTCATCACGCCCCGAAACTTGCACTTGAATCGATAAATCATTGGAATCTTCAATCCCACGAATCGCTTCAGTTAATTCCTTAATCGGCGTAACCAAATGCCGACTGAGTAAACTCACTAACAAAATCATCGGAATACCAACTAACAACGCCGCGACGAGTAAATTTTCCGTCAATTCAAATATCTGTTCGAGTGCGAGTTGTTTCGGCATAAACGCAGCCACTTGAAAACTAAAATCGTTGACTGTGACGGGTTTTGAAATCGAACCTAAATAACTATTTTCTTTAAAAAACCATAATGATTTAGTTGCAAAATCGTCATTCATTTCAATCGATTCAACACCATTCTCGGTAAATAATTCAGCCGTCGTATCGTTCTCTTGTCGCAATGCAAAACGGCTATCGGTGGGTGCAAGCAATCGACTAATATCATCCCACGAATGCGTGATAACTAAATATCCCTGCATTTTTAATTGTGGCGGTTTTAATGCCGTGACGTGAGCAATAATGTTGCCTTGGATAAACGGTACTCCATGTTTAAAAACAAGCTGATA
Organism: Methylococcaceae bacterium; assembly: GCA_037134135.1. Classification (GTDB taxonomy): domain Bacteria; phylum Pseudomonadota; class Gammaproteobacteria; order Methylococcales; family Methylomonadaceae; genus UBA10906. The sequence continues at coordinate 2,885 of JBAXMT010000038.1, forward strand.
ATCTTTTTGTGTTTGCCACGCCTCTGGCAATTTTGTTTTTAAGACACCGTGTTGGGTAGACGCAATTAAAATCCCCGACGCATTAAATACATACAAATCGCCTTGCAATTGATAATACTGTTTCAAGTTTTTCAGTTCAGAGTTAATACGTTTATCCAAATCATCGACCACCACATCGAGCATTACCGAAGAGGCTCGCCACGCCAGTAAATTTGTGCGCTCAAATAACAGCATATTACTGATTTCAGAGGCTTTATGATTGGCAATGTCACTCAAATTGCGGTTGATTTGTTGATTTATTTTTTCACCTGCTTGATAAAAAACCACTGCACTTAACGCAGTAGTGACAAGTAAAACAATAAAACTAAAAAACAACGTTAAACGAATTGAAAGCGAAAACCGTGACATAACACCCTTTTATTTGAATTGTTGTAAAATTTTAACTTGAGAACTTTGCGGCTTTATTTCAACGTAACCAATCGCACCTTTAATTCGCTCAACAAACATAATTACCGCTTGTTCAGAATTCTGAGTAACGGGCGGTGTTTCACCTTTAAACAGCATTTTATCCCAATAACTGCCTAATTTTTCTGGCGTACTATCAAAAATTTGTGCGGTGAAACGCGCTCTTGCATCAGCCGTTGCGGGCAAGTTAATCGGCATAATGTCATCGCCATTATCCCAATGCTTTTTCTTAAGTAAATAAATTGAAGAAATGTCGTTTTTTTCCAGTTTTTCAATGGGTAAATCTTTATTCGCAATGATGTATAAATCAGCATGAACTGAAAATGATAATGACGCAGTTAATAAAATCAGTAACATTTTCATTAGAATAACACCGCCACTGAACTATAAAGCCCAGTCTGATTATGAAATACGCTACCTTGCGTTTGTTGCCATTCAAGTTTAAACGACAAACTTGGCATCGGACGATAAACGATGCCACCTAATTCAGTATTCGTGGCTTCAAGTTTGTTGGCGAATTCAAAATGTTCGTAACGACTAATCAAATCAAATTTATTGATAATTGGCACAACCATTTGAACATAGCCGCCCCAATCGTTGCCGTGTTGATGTAATTCACTGCTATCAACCTTAGTAAATAAAAATTCACTTTCCAGTTCAAATAATTCATGTTGCCAATTACCGTCGATGCTAATTGAATTTCGCATTTCGTTACTGCGTGCAACTTGAGCGTGTTGAAATGCAACACCAAGGTAATAGTCTAAATCTTCATTTAAAATCCAACGTGCGCCCGCAACTGTTTCATATTGCCGCTCGTGTGAACTTGCGGGTTTGTGATTAAATTCAACTACGGGTTGCACATAAACTTCTAAAGCATTTCCAGAAAGTGCATCGAATTCGTGACGCATTTGTAAGCCCGTAATGTAATTAGCACGGGAGTAAGTAGAAGTAATCGGGCGATTGGTTGTCCAAACGAGCGGCGCAGCGTGAACAATGTTCCAGTGATTTATAGATGCTAAAAATTTACCTGCTCGAAACGTGTCGGTATCGGTAATTTGCATATCATTGTAAAGTCGCTCAATGTCTAAGTTAACACTGTTAAATTGAAAACCATCACCCTCTTTCCAAATGTTTATATTGTAGGCTTCGGCTTCTAAAAACGGATTAAACCAACGATTGAATTTTCCTGAAACAAACATACTTAAATCATCTAAAGCGATTGAAGTCGCTTCTTTATTTGGGGCTTCTGCTACCACTTTTGCATAGCCAGAAACGTTAATCGAATCGAGCCATGATTGGCTTTCATCTGCCATGATTGGTGGCGCAAAACAGATAGTTCCTAAACAAAACACCCCTATTAACGTGTGATGTTTTGGTACGAAAGAAAATGACATAGAATTGTTCATATGGAATACAAAAATGTTTAAGTTGGTAAGATTATAAATCCTATCGGCTGTGAATGTTGATTTATAACAAAACAAGGGTGTTTGTGTAAGTTGTTTTCGCACAAAAATCAGTCGGTTTATCAAACCATAATGGAATTTTTATGATAAAAACAAATTCACTCGTTCTCGCAAGTGGTAACGCTGGAAAAATCAAAGAGCTTCAAGCGTTATTACCCAATTATGTGTTAATTCCACAAACGCAATTTAATGTTTCTGAAATTGAAGAAACAGGCACGACGTTTGTTGAAAATGCGATTTTAAAAGCGCGTCATGCAGCAAAAATTTCAAAATTACCTGCGATTGCAGATGATTCGGGTTTGGTGGTGGCTGCTTTAAATGATGCACCAGGGATTTATTCGGCGCGTTATGCAGGGCAGGGCGCGACTGATGCTGAAAATATCACTAAAATTTTACACGCATTAGACGGCGTGCCATTGGCACAACGACACGCTTATTTTTTCTGTGTATTAGTTTTGATGCGTCACACGGATGATCCATGTCCGATAATTGCTCAAGGACGTTGGGACGGTTACATTTTAGAACAATCGCAAGGGAATCAAGGCTTCGGTTACGACCCAATTTTTGGTGTTTTATCACACGATTGCAGTGCAGCAGAATTATCTTTTGATATAAAAAATTCACTCAGTCATCGTGGTAAAGCCTTGAAAAAATTACGGCAAGAACTTGAAAACTAATTTTTAACGATGCCGACGACCATGATGAACTTTGGAAACGGCATTATGTTTAGAATGTCCGTGATGATGATGGTGATGTGAGTGATGATGTTCATCGGTTTCTTCATAATGGATTGTGCCACTCGCACAATCTAGTTGATGCGGTGGTAAACCAGCAGAATTTGTCGGCATCGTACCAATGTTTGCGATTACATTATAATTGCCGTCGAAACCATGATCCATTTGGTTAATCATTAAGTTGTAACGTTCATTGCTGGTTCGTCCGCCTAAAACAACGCCGATTAAACGTCGTCCATTTTGCTTTGCTGAACTCACTAAATTGTAACCAGAATTACAGGTAAAGCCTGTTTTCATGCCTTCTGCACCATTATAAGTTGCGGTAAAACGATTGATTCCAAACATTTCACGTCCTTTAAATGTAAAACTGTGTGCGCCGAAATAATGATAATACTCGGGGAAATTGTGCTGAAGTTTTAATGCTAACAACGCCATGTCGCGTGCCGTTGTGACTTGCCAATCGTTTGGTAATCCTGTCGCATTCATAAAATAAGAGTTATACATTCCCATCGAATGAGCTTTTGCTGTCATACGAATTGCGAAATTATCTTCCGTCACGGCTAAATGTTCAGCTAAAACAACTGACGCATCATTTGCCGAGCGCGTCACAAGTGCCAAAATAGCTTCTTCAACAGTAATTCGTTCATTGAAATGCAAACCCAAACGACTTTGTGGTTGACGAGCGGCATGATGCGAAGCACGCATCGTGTCGTGTAGATGAATCTCGCCATTATTGAGCGCGTCAAACGTCATATAAATCGTCATCATTTTCGTCAATGACGCGGGATACCAAGATTGGGCGGCTCCTATTTCGTGTAAGACGTTTCCATTTTCGGCATCAATTAAAATTTCGGCGTGACGTGCTTGTGTGATTTGTGATGCAAGCAATAAACAAGCAGCATTGAGAGTCAGTAAAAATAATTTCACGTTTTAAGTTTCTTTATGTGGTTAAGGTTTGAGTGAAATGTGGCAAGTATAAGGCGGTGTGCTGTCGCATAAGCCCCAAAATCGCCCAAAATCACCTTCTTCATTGTTGGCTTTCCAGTTTTCTGAAAATGCCTCAAATGCTACCGTAGAAACTTTCTTTTCTGCTAATTTTTTAAATGTAGATTGAATAACGAGTTGCTGATTTTTCAGGCTTGCAACACCACATTCTTTTTGAGTTTTTAGGTTAATTTGTCCTTTGCCTTCTGGTGCTGAAACCCAGCCAAATTCAGTGATAATAACTTCTTTAGTGGGATTGGCTTTTTTGACTTCTTGCCAACGTGCTAAGTGAAAATCTGCTGCTTCATTCGCATTTACACACGGAAATAAATCTGCATGACGATTTTCCCACCACGGAAAAACGTTAATGCCAATCCAATCGACTTGTTTGCTAAATTGATTTTCATGGCATGGTTGCGAACGATTACACCATTCCCACCAAGTATCAATCACGCCAATCGGTTGCGGCACTTTCGCTTCTCGCAAAGCATTTAAACAACGTTCAGTTTCGTTATCAAAAGCAAAATTATTCCGTGTACGAACTTCAGAACCGCAACTCAAACGCACAATCGTTTCAGGATATTCACGCGCTAACGCAATGCCGTGTGCAATCGAATCGGTGTTGACGAGTTTGTCTTTATCAATCCACAAAATCGCAATGACTTTAATGCCACGTTTTTTTGCTGCGGGAAAAATTGCTTCCAATCCATTCAAAACACCGTAACTCATAATGCAACGAAACGGTGTTTGTTTAATCAATGCGTCAAGTAATGTTTCAATAATTTCAGCATTCGGTTTTGCACCATAATTTGGTGTGAGTTGATTCACATACGGACTAAATGCGACACATTGTAATGGCACATCAATATTTTTAGCGTAACTGTTTTGTGTAGTGAGTAATGCAACGCTTAATAGCAAAGGAATATGTTTCATAAATTTAAAACCCAATATCTTTTGCACATAATAAGCGATTCTACCCAAAAATTATTTTCAGTTGCCTTGAAAGTCGAAAATTCTATCCCCATTTTGAAATCATCGTTATTTTTAATTTCACAGGAAAACGTATTACATGAGTACAAAAGAAGAAAATTTAGTTACGCCAGAAGTAGAAATTGACTTACACGAAAGTCACACCGAAGTCGGCGAACACGAATATACCATTGACGAATTAAAAGCTGAACTCGTTGGTGCGAAACAAGCAGCTCTTGATGCGAATGACAAAATGTTACGCACATTAGCAGAAATGGAAAACTTGAAACGTCGCACGCAAAAAGATTTGGAAGACGCTCACAAATTCGGATTAACCAAATTCGCCAGCGAAATGTTGCCTGTTTTGGATAGTTTATTTATGGGTTTGCAACTCGCAACAGGTGACAGCGACGAAGTAAAACGTTTCCGCGAAGGTTGTGAATTAACCATTAAACAATTTGAATCGGCATTTGAAAAATTCAATGTTCTCACGTTAAACCCAACTGGAATGCCGTTTAATGCAGATCATCATCAAGCAATGATGATGCAGTTTGTTGAAGGCACTGAACCGAATACCGTTATTAGCGTTTTGCAAAAAGGCTATTTGTTGAATGGGCGATTATTACGCCCTGCAATGGTTATTGTTGCAAAAGCTGCTGAGTAAACATTGAAATAAAAAAATTTAACCTCACATTCTATAACGAACATTTTTTAAAATTATTTTTGGAGTAAAACATCATGGCTAAAATTATCGGTATTGATTTAGGGACAACAAATTCATGCGTCGCAGTATTAGAAAACGGCGTAGCGAAAGTGATTGAAAACAGCGAAGGCGCAAGAACAACACCGTCAATCATTGCATTCAGCAGCGATGACGAAGTATTAGTGGGTCAATCGGCAAAACGTCAAGCGGTTACAAATCCTAAAAATACGTTGTTTGCAATTAAACGTTTAATCGGTCGTAAATTCAAAGAAGAAGCTGTTCAAAAAGACATCAAAATGGTGCCTTATTCAATTGTTGAAGCGAATAACGGCGACGCTTGGGTTGATGTTCATGGTAAAAAAATGGCAGCACCTGAAATTTCAGCTCGCGTTTTGATGAAGATGAAAAAGGATGCTGAAGCGTATTTAGGCGAAGAAGTGACGCAAGCGGTTATCACTGTTCCTGCGTATTTCAACGATTCACAACGTCAAGCCACGAAAGACGCTGGACGTATTGCTGGTTTAGATGTTTTACGAATCATAAACGAACCAACAGCAGCAGCGTTAGCGTTCGGTATGGATAAACCAAAAGGCGATACCAAAATTGCCGTTTATGATTTAGGTGGCGGTACATTCGACGTGTCAATTATCGAAATCGCAGAAATCGACGGCGAACATCAATTTGAAGTGTTGGCAACAAATGGAGACACCTTTTTAGGTGGTGAAGATTTCGATTCACGCGTCATTGAATATCTTGCGGACGAATTCAAAAAAGACACAGGCGTTGACGTTCACAACGATCCTTTGGCGTTACAACGTTTGAAAGAAGCGGCTGAAAAAGCGAAAATCGAATTATCGTCTAGCCAACAAACTGACGTGAATTTGCCTTACATCACGGCTGACGCTTCAGGCCCAAAACATTTAAATGTTAAATTGACTCGCGCCAAATTAGAATCATTGGTTGAAGAATTGATTTTGAAAACCAAAGCTCCGTGCGAAATGGCGTTAAAAGATGCGAAAGTTTCTGCATCGGACATTGATCATGTCATTTTGGTCGGCGGTCAAACTCGTATGCCGAAAGTTCAAGAAATGGTCACGAGCATTTTTGGTCAAGAACCGCGCAAAGACGTAAATCCTGACGAAGCAGTTGCGTTAGGCGCAGCGATTCAAGCGGGCGTTTTGGCTGGCGATGTGAAAGACGTTTTGTTGTTAGACGTTATTCCGTTGTCGTTGGGCATTGAAACAATGGGCGGTATTTTGACAAAATTGATTGAAAAAAATACGACCATTCCAACGAAAGCGCAACAAGTTTTCTCGACAGCAGATGACAATCAAACTGCTGTAACTATTCACGTTTTACAAGGTGAACGCGAAAAAGCGAACGCCAATAAATCACTCGGACGTTTTGATTTGTCGGATATTCCACCCGCTTCACGCGGCGTGCCACAAATTGAAGTGTCTTTCGACATCGACGCAAACGGTATTTTAAACGTGTCGGCAAAAGACAAAGCGACTGGCAAAAAACAATCGATTGTGATTAAAGCCTCCAGCGGTTTGTCGGATGAAGAAGTGGAACGCATGGTAAAAGATGCCGAAGCACACGCAGACGAAGATCGTAAATTGGTCGAATTAGTTCACGCTCGAAATCACGCGGATGGTTTAATTCATGCAACTGAAAAATCGTTGAAAGATTTGGGCGACAAAGTTCACGCCGACGAAAAATCGCACATTGAAGCCGCGATTGCCGCTGCAAAAGAAGCCGTGAAAGGCGACGACAAAGCAGACATCGAAGCAAAAACTGAAGCATTGACTGAATTATCAGGCAAATTAGCGGAACGTGTTTATGCTCAAGAAGGTGGCGCGGAAGCTGAACAAGAACACGGTCACGACCATGAGTCCAAACCAGCGGACGACGGTGTAATTGATGCTGATTTTGAAGAAGTTAAAAAATAAAAATCTAACGTCGCTTTAAACTAAAAAAGCCCTCGTTCAGACAATCTGAGCGAGGGCTTTTTGTTACGTTTAAAATTACAAAATGTATCGGCTTAAATCTTCGTCTTCGACCAATTCACCCAGATATTTATTCACATACGCCGCATCAACCACGACTTTTTTGTCTTCTAAATCGGATGCTTCAAACGAAATTTCTTCCAATAATTTTTCCAGCATCGTGTGCAAACGACGTGCGCCAATGTTTTCCGTGGTTTCATTCACTTGCCAACCCATTTCCGCAATGCGTTTAATGCCGTCTTCCGCAAAAGTTAAATCTACACCTTCGGTGGCGAGCAATGCCGTATATTGTTCGGTCAACGACGCATTCGGCTCAGTCAAAATTCGCACAAAATCATCTGCGGATAACGCGCTTAATTCGACACGAATCGGGAAACGCCCTTGTAATTCAGGAATTAAATCTGAGGGTTTGGCGACATGAAATGCACCTGACGCAATAAACAAAATATGATCGGTTTTAATCGCGCCATATTTTGTGGTGACGGTGCTGCCTTCAACTAATGGCAACAAATCGCGTTGTACGCCTTCGCGTGACACTTCACTACCTCCGCCACCGTGTTCAGAACGTTTACAGATTTTGTCGATTTCGTCTAAAAATACGATACCGTTTTGCTCGACGGCTTCAACGGCTCGCAAACGAATTTCGTCTTCGTTGACTAATTTTTCGGCTTCTTCTTCTTGTAAAACCTGCAACGCTTTGTCCACTTTCATTTTACGGGTTCGCGTTTTATCCGATCCCATGCTTTGAAACATACCTTGCAATTGGCTGGTCATTTCTTCCATGCCAGGCGGTGCCATGATTTCTACACCAAACGCAGCCATTTGAACTTCAACTTCAATTTCTTTATCGTTCAAATCGCCATCACGCAATTTTTGACGCATTTTTTCGCGGGTTGCATCCCCATTTGGGGAATCTTCGGGCGACCAACCTTCTGCGCGTGGAATCAAAATATCCAATACTCGTTCTTCAGCAGCGGCGGCAGCTTGCGTCCGCATTTTTTCCATTTCAGTGTGGCGCGTCATATTGACAGCGGTGTCCACTAAATCACGAATAATCGATTCCACATCACGACCAACGTAACCGACTTCGGTAAATTTTGTGGCTTCAATTTTGATGAATGGTGCGTGTGCAAGTTTCGCTAAACGTCGCGCAATTTCAGTTTTACCCACACCCGTTGGTCCAATCATTAAGATATTTTTTGGTGTGATTTCGTCGTGCAACGTGCCAGTGATTTGTTGTCTACGCCACCGATTTCGCAACGCAATCGCAACGGAACGTTTCGCGCTACCTTGACCAATAATGTGTTTGTCTAATTCACTGACGATTTCTTTGGGAGTCATTTCAGTCATGTTTTTACTCTTTAGGTTCAATATCGAGTTCTTCGATACGCAAATTGTGATTGGTATAAATGCAAATGTCAGCCGCGATATTTAAAGCACGTTCAACAATTTCTCGCGCACTTAAATCGGTATTTTCAAGCAAGGCTTGTGCGGCAGCTTGAGCAAATGAACCGCCAGAACCAATCGCCATCAAGTCAAATCGTGATTCAGGTTCAATCACATCGCCTGTACCTGAAATAATCAATGACGTTTTAGAATCAGCAATCGTTAAAAGAGCTTCCAATTTGCGTAACGCTCTATCTGTACGCCAATCTTTCGCCATTTCAACCGCAGCACGCGTTAAATTGCCACGATGTTTTTCGAGTTTCCCCTCGAAATGTTCAAACAATGTAAACGCATCTGACGTTGCGCCCGCAAAACCCGCAATGACTTTGTCATGGTACAAACGACGTACTTTACGAGCATTGCCTTTCATAACGGTGTTGCCTAATGTCACTTGTCCATCGCCACCAATGACAACTTTATCGCCTCGGCGTACCGAGAGTATGGTTGTGCCTCTAAACACAGTGTTCTCCAACGTGTGAAATAAAAAAGCGGAATTTTACAGGTTTTCTACGCTAATGCGCCTGTGTAATTTTTAATTTGTGCCAAAAATCTATCTAACTGATTGGCAAAGGTTTGTATATCTCGAGGATTTTGCGGTGCTGCGCCACTCGTATGAATACCACTGCCGCGCAATGTATCCATGAAATCCCGCATATTTAAACGCTCTTTAATGTTTTCGCGAGTATAAAGTTCGCCGCGTGGATTGATGGCGTGACCACCTTTTTCGATAACATCGTTTGCCAACGGAATATCACCTGTAATCACCAAATCGCCCGCACTTAATTGTTTGACGATTTCATTGTCAGCAACATCGTAACCCGAATTTACACGCAGCATTTTGATATAACGTGAAGGTGGAATTGGCAGCGTTTGATTTGCCACCAGCGTGGTCGTTATCATTGTGCGATTTGCCGCACGAAATAAAATCTCTTTTATTACATTCGGACAACCATCAGCATCAACCCAAATTTTCATTTTTATTCTCTATTTAAGCATAACAAACAAAGCAACAACGTCCATTTCGCTTCGCTTGATAAAGTGCGATGTCCGCTTTATTCATTAAAATTTCGCCATCTTCACCATCTTGTGGAAAAAAACTAATACCAATACTTGCGCCAATTTCCACTTGATTATTTTGGCTTAAAATAAAAGGCTGCATTAAATTTTTAATTAATAAATACGCCACGTGCGTCGCATCTTTTTGATTATCAACATCGGCTAAAACCACCACGAACTCATCACCGCCTAATCGTGCTACCGTGTCATTTTCTCGCAAATGCGATTTAATGCGTACCGCGACTTGTTTCAATAATTCGTCACCAGCGGCATGACCAAATGTGTCGTTGACTGCTTTGAATCGATCTAAATCCATCATCATTACGGCTAATTGTTTATTGGCTCGCCGTTCAATACTAATTGACTGTTTCAAACGTTCTGTTAATAAGCGGCGATTCGGTAAATCGGTTAGGGAATCATAAAACGCTAATTTATGAATTTGGTTTTCATGGTTTTTTCGTTCCGTAATATCCAAAAGTGTTCCGACGTAATGAGTCACTACTACGTCATCGTCATGACTTTTAACAGCGGTAATCGTCAACCATTCTGGATAAATTTCACCATTTTTACGTTTATTCCAAATCTCACCTTTCCATTCGCCTGTTGAATTTATGCTTTCCCATAATAAATCGTAAAACACATCATCATGCAGTCCAGATTGTAATACACGCGGGGTTTTGCCAATAACATCCGCTGCGTAATAACCTGTAATTTTTGTAAATGCACGATTGATTTTGAGAATAATACCCGCTGAATCGGTAATTATCATTCCTTCTTGCGATTCAAAAACAGTCGCCGCGACATGTAATTCTATTTCCGCTTGTTTCTGTTCGCTAATGTCTGAATGTGTTCCACTCATTCGGATTGGTTTACCGTTTTCGTCCCGTTTTACGACGTTCGCATGATCTAAAACCCATTTTACGCTGCCGTCTTTATGGAGCATTCGATATTCGATTTTGTGGACTTTGATAAGACCGTCCAACGTATCGTGAATAGATTTTATGGCTTTTTCTCTATCGTCAGGATGAATAAAATCTGTCCATTGTTTCGTAGAATGGTTTATTTCTTCAAGCGTGTAACCGAGCATTTCTGCCCACATTTTATTACGATTGACACAACCTTTTACAATGTCCCAATCCCAAAAAGCTAATTCCGCGCCTTCCAATACTAAACGTAGCCGTTCTTCACTTTCTTGTAACGCCAATTCCATGCGAATAACGCGTGTACACTTTAATAACGCCGATTCTAAAATGTCAAAATTGACGGGTTTGGTAACATATTTAGTGACATCTAAATCAATCGCGTGTTGAAAATAGCGTGATTCTTCAAATCCAGTTGTTAGGATAATCGGTGTATTCGGATTGATTTTGCGAATCGCATCACTCATTGTCAAACCGTCCATTATTGGCATCGAAATGTCCGTAATGACGACATCAGGTTTATGCAATTTAAACAACGTCAATCCTTCAGCACCATTTACGGCGGGAATAAGTTCGATGCCGTGACGCTTAAGAAAAAATTTACACAATAACGCTCGAATGCTTTCATCATCTTCAACATAAAGAATGGATAGCTTTTTAAGGTAATCTAGCTCATTGCTGTTATTCATCTGCCACCTACCAAGGCAATTTCATTCCATCGTAACGTAAAAATTCACCGCTTTGTGCGAGTGTGAAACCTGCAATCGTATCACGCATTTTTGAAACGCTTTCAGTGATTTCCATCGGTGCATTTGATCCGCCCATATCCGTTTTTACCCAACCAGGATGCAAAATCAAAACAGCAATTTCTTTAGCACGATTATCAATAGCGACACTTTTCATGGCGGCATTTAATGCGGCTTTACTTGAACGATATAAAATACTGCCACCGCTTCCGTTGTCCGCCAAACTGCCCATTAAACTACTCATTGCCACCACCGTTTTTAGTGTTCCGCGTTGTAAATGTGGCAAAAATACTTCCGTGATTTTTACAGGCGCGAATACATTAACGGTCATATTTTTTGACCATTGCTCATAATCAAGATTACCAAAACCGTGTCCCGCCGTGTCACCATAAATACCCGCATTATTCAGCAAAACGTCAATCGCTGTGCCGTTTAATTGTTTGGCGAGTTGGTCGATTTGCGACAAATTTTCCACGTCTAAAGGCAAAATCGAAAGGTTTGAAAATTCGTTAGCGAGTTGTGTTAATGCTGTTGCATTTTCAGGTTCACGACAACACGCCAAAACCTGCCAGCCATTTGCAGCATATTGCTTAACAAATTCCAAACCTAAACCACGATTTGCACCTGTAATTAAAATTGTTTTCATGTTGGCATCTCCAGAGAAATAAAAAGGCAAAAGTAATATGAGCATTTTACGGTGAGTTTTAATTTTTAGCCTATAATTCAAACCTT
>JBAXMT010000039.1:0-14625 GCA_037134135.1 Methylococcaceae bacterium
CCGATTTTAACGTTTATCAACAAATTAGACCGCGAAGGACGTGAACCGATTGAATTATTGGACGAAGTTGAACACGTTTTAAAAATCCAATGTGCGCCAATGACCTGGCCCATTGGGATGGGAAAGCGTTTCAAAGGTGTTTATCACTTATACAAAGACGAAATTCATTTATTCAGCGCACAACACGGAGGAAAAATTGCAGAAGCCGAAATCGTCAAAGGCTTAAATAATCCAAAATTGGACGAATTACTCGGAGACCAAGCGCAAGAATTGCGCGACGAAATTGATTTAGTCAAAGGCGCGAGTCACGAATTTAATTTGCCCGATTATTTGGCTGGAACCTTAACGCCTGTTTTCTTTGGTTCTGCGGTAAACAATTTTGGGATTTTAGAATTGCTCGATGCCTTTGCTGAATATGCGCCCTCCCCTTTGCCACGCCAAGCGATTCAACGCGAAGTTTCACCTACCGAAGAAAAATTCACAGGTTTTGTGTTCAAAGTTCAAGCAAACATGGATCCGTCGCACCGTGATCGCGTAGCATTTTTGCGCGTGTGTTCAGGTAAATTCGACAAAGGCATGAAAATTCATCATGTTCGTTTAGGAAAAACGATTCAAATTGCGAACGCAATTACCTTTCAAGCCGCAACACGAAATTCGGTTGAAGAAGCCTATGCCGGCGACATTATTGGTTTGCATAATCACGGCACGATTCAAGTTGGCGATACTTTCACGCAAGGCGAAACGTTGAAATATGGCGGCATTCCGTATTTCGCGCCCGAATTATTCCGTCGGGTGGTTTTAAAAGACCCGCTTCGCGCTAAAGCATTACAAAAAGGCTTGATTCAATTGACTGAAGAAGGCGCGACGCAGTTATTTCGTCCACTCAAAAACAACGATTTGATTTTAGGCGCGGTTGGCGTGTTGCAGTTTGACGTGACGGCATATCGTTTAAAAGGCGAATACAACGTGGAATGTGTTTATGACGCAATTCCTATTTCGGCGGTGCGTTGGGTGAGTTCTGAAAATCCCGCGAAACTCGAAGAATTCAAAAAGAAAGCCTTTGATAATTTGGCGGAAGATGGCGGTGGTTATTTAGTTTATGTAGCGAATAGTCGCGTGAATTTACAACTCGCCGAAGAACGTTATCCTGATATTAAATTTAGTTCGACACGCGAATTGTAAAAAACAATTTTAGGAGAGTTAGATGCACATTTTATTGAGTAATGATGACGGTTATTTAGCAGAAGGATTAGTTGCGCTTGCTAAGGCGTTGGCGGATTGCGGCACAATTTCGGTGGTTGCTCCCGACAGAAATCGCAGCGCGGCAAGTAATTCGCTCACGTTAGATATGCCGTTACGCGCCACATTAGCCCATAACGGTTTTACCAAAGTAGACGGCACACCCACGGATTGTGTGCATTTGGCGATTACGGGATTATTAGAAACTGAACCCGATATGGTTTTTGCTGGTATCAATCATGGGGCAAATTTGGGTGATGATGTTTTATATTCGGGAACAGTAGCTGCTGCAACCGAAGGACGTTTTTTAGGTTTGCCCGCCGTTGCGATTTCACTGGTTGGCGATCATCCCGAACATTTTGAAACTGCTGCTCAAGTCGCAGTGATTTTATTAAAACAAATTCTCGCTCATCCGTTGCCTGAAAATACCATTTTGAATGTCAATGTGCCTGATTTACCTTTTTCTGAATTAAAAGGTTTTCAAGCCTGTCGTTTGGGACAGCGTCATAAATCCGAACCTATTATTCAACGCGAAGATCAACGTGGACGGCGAATTTATTGGGTTGGTGCAGCGGGGGAAGAACAAGATGCGGGCGAAGGTACGGATTTTCACGCCATCAATAATGGCTATGTTTCTGTCACGCCGTTGCAATTAGATTTGACGTGGTATGAACGCATTGAAAACTTGAAAAACTGGTTGCCCGAGAAAATTGCATTATGACAATGCGACATTTACAAGGTAGCGGCATGACTTCGCAACGCACCCGAGATCGCTTGATTACACGATTGACTGAACAAGGAATTGTTGATGAACGAATTTTAGAGGTCATGCGAACAACGCCGCGTCATATTTTTGTAGATGAAGCCTTGGCGAGTCGCGCTTATGAAGATACTGCGTTGCCGATTGGTTACAATCAAACGATTTCGCAACCTTACACCGTGGCGCGAATGACGGAATTGTTATTAGAAAATTCTGAAACCTTAGATAAGGTTTTAGAAATCGGTACAGGCTGTGGTTATCAAACTGCGATTTTGGCGCAATTAGTCCGTGAAGTGTATTCGATAGAGCGTATTTTACCGCTGCAAAAAAAAGCCAAAGTTCACACAGAATTATTGAAGCTAAAAAACATTCGTTATTCTTACAGCGATGGCAGTTGGGGTTGGGAAGAATACGCGCCATTCGATGGTATTTTAGTTGCCGCTGCGCCAAATGAAGTACCCGAAGCATTATTGCAACAACTCGCCATTGGCGGTGTGATGCTAATTCCCGTTGGTGAACAAGGCGGCAAACAAACGCTGCAACGTATCACGCGCACCGAAAGTAGTTTTTACGTTGAAGAATTTGACCCCGTTATTTTTGTTCCATTTTTAGCAGGAAAAGAATGAATTATGTTTCAAAAGTTATACGATAAAACACTCCGTTGGTCACGGCATCGACACGCTACTCGTTACTTAGGTTTTGTGAGTTTTGCAGATTCCTCATTTTTTCCGATTACGCCGTTGGTGATGTTAGTGCCAATGGTTTTAGCGCAACGCGATAAAGCGTTTCGCTTTGCATTCTTAACGACTTTAATGTCAGCGTTAGGCGCGATATTAGGTTATAGCATTGGTTATTTTCTATTTGAAATGATTTCGCCATGGTTGCAAACGACGCATTATTGGAATGATTATTTGGCAGCAAAAGTCGAAGTGGATAAATGGGGAATTTGGGCGGTGTTAATCGGGGGATTTTTACCAATTCCGTATAAGATTTTCACGATTACAGCGGGTTCATTAGATATGGCGTTGTTACCATTTCTGTTCGTGTCAACATTAGGGCGCGGTAGTCGATTTTTTCTCGTGGCATTTTTATTAAAATTTGGCGGTGCAAAATTTGAAGCCAAATTACGAAATTACATCAACAAAATTGGCTGGTTTTGCGTGGTGTTAATTATCATTGGTTTGGGGACATACCAATTTTTGAAGAATTGAAAATGAATAAACTTAATTTACAACCAAATAATAAAGAACATCTGATGCGTGAAAACGATTTTATCGTTTCTAAAACTGATTTACGCGGCATTATCACTTATGGAAATCCTATTTTTGTTGAATTTTCTGGCTATGATGAAAGTGAACTTTTAGGTGTGGCGCAAAACGTTATTCGCCATCCCGATATGCCACGCGCATTGTTTTCTCTCATTTGGTCAACCATCAGAGCTGGCAATGAATGTTTTGGCTACGTCAAAAATTTATCCAAAGACGGGAGTTTTTATTGGGTATTTATGCACATCACTCCTGAGTTTTCACCTGAAGGTATCAAAATCGGTTATTACTCCGTTCGGCGATGCCCTAAACGCAGTGCTATCGAAAAAATAGAACCCATTTATCAAAAAATGCTCGCGGCAGAAAAAGAAACAAATATAGAAAATGCCATTGATGCAGGTACGCAAGTGTTAACAGATATTCTTAATTCAACAGGACGTAAATATGAAGACTTTATTTTTTCACTCTAAGTACGGTCGTTGGATTTACTTTTCTTTGCTACTAACCATCGGTGGTTTGCTGTTTTTTAATCCGCTATACGCCTTTATTCCACTGGGATTGAGCGTGATTTTGCTATTCGACAAAAATCAAGCGGAAAGCATGGCTGAATTAACGATTGTGTTAAAAGAAATGAAAACGGGTAGACTTTCATCTCGGTTGCCTTATACAAATTCTGATCCTGCCCAAGAAAAAATTCGTATCGCTCTCAATACCGCATTAGATCAAACGGAAACCACCATCATTGAAATGTTAGGTGCAATGGATGCCGTCACAAAAGGTCATACTTGGCGACGCTTGCAAATTCAAGGTGTGGATGGTTCGTTTAAAAAGGCATTAATAAAAATGCAAGTGATGCTTGATAACCTTGCAGAACGCACAGCGGATTCGGAAAAAATACATAACGAAATAGCAGAGATTCACTGTCAAACCAGAGATTCCATTGAATATGCGTCCATTATTCAACGCACTATTTTGCCGAATTTGAGTGATTTTCAAAACGCATTTTCGGACAGTTTTGCCCATTGGAAACCCAAAGATATTGTAGGTGGCGATATTTGGTTTTTTGAACCACTGGCGAATGAAGGCGAATATCTTTTGTTTGTGATTGATTGCACAGGGCATGGCGTACCTGGGGCATTTGTTACGATGCTGGTTAAAAGCATTCAGCGAACCATTATGCTTGAGTGCAGAAACACGAAAAAAGAAATTCATCAGCAATTTCCAAGTCAGATTCTTTCGATTTTTAATCGTGAAATTAAACACCTGCTTAACCAATATAAGCGAGAAAGTGAAAGTAACGTGGGCTTTGACGGTGGCATTTTGTACATCAACAAAACTGAAGGCATTATTCGTTTTGCTGGCGCAGGAACGCCATTGTTTTTGGTAGATTACGAAGGAAAATGCACCACAATTAAAAGCGATAGATGCAGCGTAGGCTATCGTTCTTCGGACGAAAATTTTATATTTACAGAGCAAGAATTTAAAATTGATTCATTCGACAAACTTTATCTTTCTACAGACGGTTTATTTGATCAACTCGGTGGCAATAAAGATTTTCCTTACGGCAAAGCACGACTTATTTCAATTCTCGAAAAAAATAATCATCAATCCATGGAACACATTAGAAGATTGATAATGAATGATGTTTCATACTGGCGAAGAAATGCAGAACAAAATGATGATATTACTTTTATTGGAATCAAAATCTAACGTTTAGAAATGTTTATTATGAATGTCATAAAAGAATTTGTTAAAAAAGAAGGCATTTTATTTTTGTCATACACGACTTTTTTATCTCAAGCCTTAATCGTAATACTTACTAATTTGATAGAAGAAGAAACCAAAGTCAGTAAGGTTAGTATTGGCGATTCCAGTAATATCCTAACGATATTTATTGAACTCGCTCAAAACGTTTTGAACTATTCAAAAACAAAAGAACTCGAATCAAATGAATGTAAATCCGAAGGCTTAATCACTGTTGGCAAATCCATAATTGATTCACAACAATTCTATTACATTGCCTGTCAAAATATAGTGGCATTAGCAGACAAAGAAAAAATGCTGCCGAAACTGGAAGAAATTTTAAAGTTAAATAAAAATGATTTAAAAAAGAGATATAGAGAACTTAGAAAAAGTGGTAAAAATACACATAACAACGGTGGTGGAATTGGCTTTTATGAAATTGCTAAACGAAGCGATAAAATCGAATTTGAGTTTAATCAAATAAACGAAGATAAATTTTATTTTCAATTCACATCATTCGTGAACATTAAATCGACGGAATAAAGCATGGAAAATCTAAATATCGAAGCTACAAAATACACACCAGAAATCATTTTACATAAATCAGGAAAATTCAGCATTAAAGGTAAATCTTATCCAGAGAACACGTTTGAGTTTTATGCACCTGTGACGGCTTGGTTTAAGCTCTATTTTTTGATTGATTCGTTGCCAAAAGTACATTTTGTAACAGATGAAATGCCAAAGGCATTAACATTAGATATGGAAATTATTTATTTTAATTCGAGTAGTTCCAAATGGTTTTTTGATCTTTTTGATATTTTTGATGAACACAAAGAAAGTTTTGATATTTCGATTAATTGGCTATACGACCAAGATAACGAAAGTGCGCGTGAAGCGGGTGAAGATTTCATAGAGGATTTTGAAAATCTCAATATCAAACTCGTGCCAAAACAGGGTTAAATTGAAATATGAAAACCGATCTAAATCCCATGATTGTTGAACTCGAAAATCTTAAAAATGAGTTCTCAAAAACGACCGATAGGTTAATTAAAAATATCAATCGGCAAGATAAAATCATGCTTAAAAGTGACAAACGGCAACAATATGAATATGACCATTTACAAGACAGATTGGCAGAAGTAAAAAAACTTGAATTAGCGCAAGAAGAATTGATAGATTCTTTTATCATGCTTATCGCAGGTGCGATTGATGACAAATCAAAATATACAGGTGGGCATTGTGAGCGAGTTCCAGAATTAGCCATGATGTTAGCGCAAGCCGCAACGGATTGTAACGAAGGTATTTTTGCCAATTTTGAACTCAAAACAGACGACCAAATAAGAGAACTTAAAATTGCCTCTTGGTTGCATGATTGTGGAAAAGTCACAACGCCTGAATATGTGGTTGATAAAGCGACAAAATTGGAAACAATTTACAATCGAATCCACGAAATTCGTACACGATTTGAAGTGATTCATCGCGATTTTCAAATTAAAGCGTTGGAAAGAAAACTTCAAGGCGAAAATGCGGCAGATGTTGAAAGCTGGTTAAATATCGAATTACAAAAACTTCAAGATGATTTTCAAGTAATTGCAAAAGCTAATTTGGGCGCAGAGTTTATGCAAAAAGAAGATCAAGAAAAAATTAAAATCATCGCGCAACGTGAATGGATTCGACATTTTGATTGTTCAATCGGTCTGGCATTTGAAGAACGTCAACGTGTAAAAAAAGATAATGCTCAAACGCCCAGTGTTGAATATCTGCTTTCAGATAAAAAAAGTCATATTCAACCCAGAGAAGATTTTGATTATGAAGATTATGAAGCGCGGGGTTTTAAAATGCCTGTTCCTGAACATCTTTATAACTTCGGAGAAATTTATAATTTAACGCAAAGTAGAGGTACATTGACTCCAGAAGAACGATTCAAGATTAACGAACACATCATCATGACCATTAAAATGCTTGAAACATTGCCGTTTCCAAGCAATCTAAAAAATGTTCCTATTTATGCGGGAATGCACCACGAAACATTGATTGGAACGGGTTATCCACGAAAATTGACGGTTGAAAATATACCGATTCCAGCGCGAATTATGGCGATTGCCGATATATTTGAAGCATTGACCGCGCCCGACAGACCATATAAAGAACCAAAAACATTATCCGATTCAATCAAAATTCTAAATTCGATGGTTGAAAAACAACACATTGACGGCGATATATTCCGTCTATTTTTATCGAGTGGTATTTATAAAAAATACTCGGATAAATTTTTAAAACCCGAACAAAACGATGATGTTGATGTCACCAAATACATATAAAAACAGGCAGAAAATCTGCCTGTTTCTGTTTAAATTGATTTCATTTTAATCAGCAAATTCACAAATTCATCTGCTGGAATCGGCTTACTTTTGATAAAACCTTGGTAAATATCGCAGCCTTTCAATTTCAAGAAATTCAACTGTTCAACCGTTTCAACCCCTTCCGCCAAGATTTTAAATCCTAACGTTTGTCCCATTGAAATAATCGCTGACGTAATCGCCATATCATCTAAATGATGCGGAATGTCGTCAATAAAACTTTTATCAATTTTCAGTACATCTAACGGAAAACGTTTTAAATAAGACAACGACGAATAGCCTGTGCCGAAATCATCAATGGCTAAATGAATTCCTAAATCACGCAATTTCGTTAGAATTCCAATAACCACCTCTTGATGTTCCATCAAACCGCTTTCCGTTAATTCGAGTTCTAACCATTCGGCTGGATAATTCGTTTCAGCCAAAACATTTGTCACTAATTCCACCATATCGCAGTGTTTAAATTGAGATGGCGATACATTCACCGCCAAGCGAATTGGTGTAAATCCTGCGTCAATCCATTCTTTTCCTTGCCGACACACATCACGCAATACCCATTCCCCGATGCTAATAATCAAGCCAGTTTCTTCAGCAATCGGAATAAATTTATACGGTGGAATCAATCCCTCATTCGGTTCTTGCCAACGCACCAAAGCTTCTGCACCAATAATTTTGCCGCTCAAAATATCGACTTGCGCTTGATAATAAACACGCAATTCACCTTGCTCAATACCGCGTCGCAAACGCGCTTCTAAACTTAATCGTTCGCGTGCTGCCAACGTTAAACTTTCTGAAAAATAAGCAAAACAACCGCGCCCATTGTCTTTCGCCTGATAAAGTGCAATATCTGCATTATCCATTAACAATTCTGGTGTTTCACCGTGTTGTGGATAAAGCGCAATCCCAATACTTGCACCAATTCGCACGTCATCACTTTGCGTTAATTGAAATGCGACTGACAAAGCTGCCACAATTTCGGTTGCTACTCGTGCAGCATCCTCTTGATGGCTAATATCTTCAAGTAACACCACAAATTCATCACCACCTAAACGCGCCACCATATCTGTGGTGCGTAATCGCAAATTGATTCGTTCAGCCACTTGTTTAAGTAATTCGTCGCCCGCTAAATGTCCCAACGTATCATTCACATTTTTGAAGCGATCCAAATCCATCATCAGCACCGCGAGCTTTTTTTCTTCACGGAAACACATCGCAATACTATGATTTAAAGATTCTTCCAATTTACGTCGATTTGCCAAACCTGTCAGCGAATCATAAAACGCTAAACTTTTAATTTTTTCTTCGGCAATTTTAAATTCCGTAATATCAACTAGCGACGCAACAAAATGTGTCGTTTGTTCTTTGTCATCTTTAACCGCCGTAATCGTCAGCCATTCGGGGTGAATTTCACCGTTTTTGTTTCGATCCCAAATTTCACCTTGCCATGAACCGATACTTTGTAATTTGCCCCACATTTCTTTATAAAATTCAGATCCATGCCGATTCGATTTTAAAAAACTTGGTTTTTTGCCAATCGCTTCTTCCGCGCTGTAACCCGTAATGGTAGTGAAGGAATTATTAACACGGATAATCACCGTATTTGCATCAGTAATAATAATGCCTTCTTGTGATTCAAACGCAATCGCGGCAATTCGCTGTTCAACTTCAAGTAATTTACGTTTCGTAATGTTTCGCGCAATACCCAAAACGCCAACAATGTTGCCATCAATATCATGTAATGGTGTTTTTATAGTTTCTACAACGGCTTGATGTCCATCATCTGCAAACGTAATGCTTTCTTCTGTGACAAAAACCGTATTCGTCGCCATAATTTTTTGATCATATTTCCAATACACATCGGCTAATTCTTTACTGACAAAATCGTAATCGGTTTTTCCTATTAAATCGGCTTCTTTTTCGCCAATATAACGTTCAAATGTTGGATTACAGGACAAATAAACACCGTCTTTGTCTTTGAGCCAAATCAAATCGGGAATGGCTTTCACAAGAGAGCGTAAATGTGCTTCGTTTGCGTTGTGAATTGCCAATAATTTTTGAAAACTTAATGCCATTGCGTTGAAATTTTCAGCAACTAATGCCAATTCGTCTTCTGTTTCTAAAGTGATTCGAGAAGATAAATTACCATCAGCAAACTTTTGGGCAGAATTCGCTAAAGAACGGATATTTCCCATCATGGCGTAATAAATTCCAATGAAGAAATACTGCGCGATAATGAAAAGTAAAAATGCGCTGCCAATACTTTTTAAAAGTGATTTTTTAGCGTGCTGAATGCGATTTCCAAGTAAGGATTCTAATGCAGGTAATAAAACATCATTACTTTGTGCATAAATTTTATCGGTAGCACGAACATGCAATACAAAAAAATCGGTAGATGAAAGTTTAAAGCGTTCCGATAAAATATCGGCATTGACGGCATTGGTGATTTGCAAAACATTTCGCAAAATTTCTTTTGTGGAACTAATCATCACCGATTGCATATCAAGATTCGCACGCCCTGTTTTTTCAAGGCTTAAATCAACCATTGATAGGCTTTGATTTAGTTCAGCAATTAACACGATGATGTCATTTTTTTGATGGTCGGATAATTGTTTGTTATTTAACGTTGCGGCACTGAGCGCGTGTAATTGCCCCAATTTTTCTAACACATCAGGTATTTTGTTAATTACGGTATCCGTTAAATAATGTGTATCCGTTCCCGCATCAAACGTTAGCGCGTAATAATCCGCCACCGTTTCTTTGAATTGCTGAAATTGATTTAGAATTTCAACATGAGCTGCCAAATTTTGTTCAACTGACCAGGCTTCGCTTTTTATTTTCACACTATGCCAGTTTGTTTTAATGTTGCGCCAATCCCTATTTAATCGCGTGTCATCGGGTTTTAGTAGCGTGTCATAAGGCAAGCCGTTATCGACAAGCATCATTTTTTCAGTCAATTTACTTTCGGCATTTTCCTGTTGATTATGTCTAAACGTATCGTGTGGCAAGGTAGTGACATTTTGATATTGCTGAATAGTTTGCATCGTTTGTGATAATGGCTTAATCAGTTTAATACCTTGTAATTCACGATCAGTGGAATAAATGACTTGCGAAAAATTGCTGTATAAACTGAAAAACATCACAACGATGGCAATAAGATAAATTAATCCTAATACCATAAATTTTTTTGTGTAGCCCAGTTTATTCATCAAAGCAATAGCGGGTAAAAACAAGCCTCTCATGCAGTATCCTTTTCACATTGTTATATTTTTAGCATCTCTCATAATGATAACAGATGCGAATTTAGCCGCGCATAAAAAACCGCCAAAAAAGGCGGTTTTTATTTAGCGAAGATTCCTCAATGGAATTATTGAATCCAAATCAATTCAACACGACGATTACGTTCTTTTCCAGTTTCGGTGCTGTTGTCGGCAATTGGTTGGCTTTCACCATAACCATGAGCAGTCAATTTATTTGAAACACCTTTGAGTTTCAAATAATTGGCAACAGATTGAGAGCGTTTTTGTGAAAGTCGCAAATTATATGCGTCTGATCCTTCGCTGCTGGTGTGACCTTGAACCTCTAAATCATTTTTTTGTGGATAAGCAATCAAACTTTTTGCTACACCGTCCAAAATGACTTTTGCATTTTGAGTTAATTCGGCTGAATCGTACTTGAATTGCACGCCTTTAATTTCCAAACTAATTGGACAACCATGAGCATCAACTTTCGCGCCAGTAATTGTTCCAGGACATTGATCTAAACAGTTATTTATGCCGTCGTTATCGTCGTCACGAGTTGAACAATCAGGTACAGGAGTTGGACGAACAACAGGTAATTCAATTTTAGGCTGGGGCTTTTCTGCTTTTTCACCTAAAGGAATGACAAAACCAACATTGACAACCATTTCATTGAAATCACTGCTTGTTGAATTATTGGCAAATGCGTTTGAATTATTGTTGCTGAAATTATTGTTGTAACGGTAACGCACGTCGCTTCGTAAGAAGAAACCTTCACAAATTTCATAAGTTGCACCCAAACCCGCTTCACCGATAAAACCAATTTTGTCACCGTTTGACATACTGGTACTTGCTGCACCTGCGCCAATAACTGCATACGGCGAGTATTTGTCACGGAAGAAATAGTATTGCAAATCTGCTGTTCCGCCTGCCATATTCGTGTTGCCAGAATTCACACCGAATGCCGAAGATGTTCTACCGTAATCTTGATAAAAACCTTTCAATTCAACATTAAAGTGTTCATCCAGCATTTTACCAACCGCTAAACCACCACCCCAACCGTCACTGCTGTTACGATTTTCATCGGTTAAAACAAATGAACCATAAGGCGCAACATACCAACGTGTATCAACATCGTTATTTGCTTGCGCTAAAACTGGTGTCATTAAAGTGGCTAAAGCAGCCGCTGTGAGTGTTTTTTTAATCATGTTGTTTCCTCATTATTTTTAAAATAAACCTAACTGCACTTGCGCCACTTCAGACATCATTTCGCGTGACCATGGTGGATCGAGTACGATTTCAACATTCACACTCGCTACACTTGCTAAGGCTTTAATACCTTTTTCAACATCGCTTTGAATGACGGGTCCCATGCCACAACCTGGTGCAGTGAGTGTCATCATAACATGAACATGGTAGTGATCTTCGGCAACAGGATTCACTGCACAACTATAAATCAATCCTAAGTCCACCACATTGACAGGAATTTCTGGATCATAAACTGTTTTCATCACCGCCCAACAGTTTTGCTCAATCGCTTGTGCAGAATTTTCGCTGACTAATGTTGCAGAATGATGCTCTTTTTTACCTAGCGCATCGGCATCTTTGCCTGCAATCCGAACCAAATGCCCATAAGGCGTAAGTACCGTGAAATTATCGCCTAACGCTTGATGTAGCGTGACGATTTCACCCCTATTTAATTTACCAATATGCCCATCAGGAATCGTAATAATATCTACGTCGCGGGTTAACGTTATGCTTTCTTTTGCAGCCATAATTTTCTTAAAGTTCCAAATTTAAAATTTCTGCGTCTATATCTTTTCCCGTGACGGTCAATCGATCGCTGAATAAATATTCATAAAGCGGAGCGAGCGAATCCATTGTGGGAAGTTTTGTTTTATCTTCGGCAGGGTGAGAGCGTTTGCGTAAGGGTGAATCAATAGGGTTAGGAATCAATACATTCACAAAAATTTTCCCAGAGCTTTCAAATTCATCTGCCAAAATGTGTGCTAATCCTTCCATTGCAATTTTTGAAACGCCATAAGCTCCGTTGTAAGCTTTTTTGTGACGTGCTGCCGAATCGGACGTAAATACAACCGAAGCGCGGGCTGCCTTTTGCATCACAGGTAAAAGGACGCGAGTTAACAAAAATGGCGCATTTAAATTCACATTTAACGTGTGTCCCCATGCTTTTGTGCTGTGTTGAATTAAAGGTGTGAAAGAACTAAATTCAACAGCAGAATGTAACAAACCGTGTAACGCGCCATATTTTTCGTTGATACGTTGTGCAAGTTCTTCATAATCATTTTCAGTCGCGCCCGCTAAATCAAACGGATACATAATCGGTTCAACGCCGCCTTCCGCTAAAATTTTGTCGTAAATAATTTCGAGTTTAGGCAAATTTTTATCGAGCAAAATGATTTGTGCGCCCAATTTTGCCAGTGTTAATGCGGCTGTTGAACCCAAACCACCTGCTGCGCCCGTGATTAAAATAACATGATTTTTTAGTGACATAATGCGTTCTCCAACCAAGTGAGCAAATGTTGTGGGGAATGAATCAGCGCATTTGCCCCCCAATTTTCGGGATTGTCATTTACTTGCAAATAACCGTAAGTTGCAGCGAGCGTGTACATTTCAGCATTTTTTCCTGCCAAAATATCGTGCGCGGCATCGCCAATATAAACACATTCCGCCACTGAAACATTCACACGCTTACACGCTTCTAAAAGTGGTGCGGGGTGCGGTTTTGGATTCGGCGTGGTATCACCACAAATTACACACGCGGCACGGTTTTGAAGTTCTAAAGCCCGAATTAGCGGTAGCGCAAAACGTTCACGTTTATTGGTTACAATTCCCCACGATAGATTTCGTGTTTCGATGAAATTCAGCACGTCCAACATACCATCAAAAAATTGGCTATGTCGCGCAATGTTGGCTTCATATTCTTCTAACATCTTAGTCAAAATTGCGGCATGAATTTCATCGTCAATCGCTTCTTTAAGACTCGCGTTAATCATCGCAATCGCGCCAAACGAAACGTGTGGTTTAACATATTCAGCGGCAACAGGTGAAAAATCGTGGTGTGTCAAAGCGGAATTTAAACAGGCAATTAAATCAGGCGCGGTATCAACCAATGTGCCATCTAAATCAAATAAAACGCAGGATAATTTCATTAGGCGATTTTTTTGAAAGCCGCGATGTAATTAACATCAACATCTTTACCGAGTGAAAAGCGTTGCGTAATTGGATTGTATTCAATGCCAATCATGCCTTGAAGTTCTAAACCCGCAGCGCGAGCAGTTTGACTAAGTTCCGATGGTTTGATAAATGTTTTATATTCGTGCGTGCCTTTAGGTACCATTTGCAAAACATATTCAGCGGCAACAATCGCTAACAAAAAGGCTTTCGGTTTACGGTTTAATGTTGAGAAAAAAACCATACCGTCGGGTTTAACTAATTTCGCACACGCTGCCACAATCGAACCTGCATCGGGGACGTGTTCCAACATTTCCATACACGTCACAAAATCAAAACTTTCAGGCTGATCTTCAGCAAGTTTTTCAACCGCAATTTTTTGATAATTGACCGATGCAGTTTCGGTTTCTAAAGCGTGTAATTCTGCGACATCAATCAAATCGTGACTTAAATCAATGCCAAGAGCATTTACGCCCAATTGCGCCAAAGCTTCGGTCAAAATACCGCCGCCACAACCCACGTCAACGGCACGCTTGCCCGCGATTGATAGATATTCTTGAATGAACTTTAAACGAAGTGGATTTACAGCGTGTAAGGTTTTAAATTCACCTTGTTTATCCCACCAAAGTTCTGCCATTGAGCCAAATTTTTGAATTTCGTGAGCGTGTACGTTATCAGTCATTTTTGTTAATTCGAGTTCGTGTGAAAAGTGTTGATAGTCTACCGCATTAGTAGGTTATTCGTCATGCCTACAAATGGTACTTTTAAACTATAATGCGAATTAAGAGCTAAATTCGCTAGTTGAAAATCAAGGGGTTAGAATTTAC
>JBAXMT010000040.1:0-14548 GCA_037134135.1 Methylococcaceae bacterium
TCCGCGCGTTTTTCTTTTTCAGTATTTTGAAACGCCAACTCGGTATTGGCGATGAGTAGTTCAGCCGCGCGTTTTTCTTTTTCAGTATTTTGAAAAATCAGCTCTTCGTTGGTCGTGGCAAACTCTTCGTTAATTAGAGCAATCTGTTCATTCGCAATCTCAAGTTCAATAGCACGTTTTTCTTTTTCAGCGTTTTGAAATGCAAGCTCTTCGTTGGCAATGAGCAATTCAGCCGCGCGTGCTTCTTTTTTAGTATTTTGAAACGCTAACTCGTCATTGGCAATGACCAGTTCAGCCGCGCGGGCTTCTTTTTCGCTATTTTGAAAAGCCAGCTCGGTATTAGCGATGACCAGTTCAGCGGCGCGTTTTTCTTTTTCAGCGTTTTGAAAAACCAGCTCTTCGTTGGCGATGAGCAATTCAGCGGCGCGTTTTTCTTTTTCAACGTTCTGGAAAATCAGATTTTTGTTTGCCACGACCAGTTCAGCCGCCCGTACATCTTGTTCTGTTTGTTCAATGGCCAATTTTTTAGTGATTATGGCAAGTTCTTGCATACATTCAGTAATGTGATTTTGTTTTTGAGACATGATTTTTCCTAACGGTTTGTTAAAGTATTTCGGTTATTATACAACTCTATGCGACAGGAACGTTGATATTGAGCAACTCTTCTGGCGCATAATTTTTAATTCATTTTAAGGTCAAAAACGCATGAAATTAGGCACAGTATTAACTCCGAATTCGACCAAAGCGATGTTATTGGGAAGCGGGGAATTGGGAAAAGAATTGGTGATTTCGTTACAACGTTTCGGCGTAGAAGTGATTGCGGTGGATCGTTACGCACACGCGCCCGCGCACGCGGTCGCGCATCGTTTTTATGTGGTTGATATGACAGATGGCGAAGCGTTAAAAGCGGTTATTGCAAAAGAAAAACCGCATTTTATTATTCCCGAAATTGAAGCTCTAGCAACGAATGTATTGGCAGAAATTGAAGCGCAAGGCGATTGTACGATTGTGCCGAATGCGCGAGCGATTCAATTGACGATGAATCGGGAAGGTATTCGCACGCTTGCCGCTGAAACGTTACAAATTCCGACTTCACGTTATGCGTTTGCGGAATCGTTTGATGAATTACAAAAGGCGGTCAAAAACGGCATTGGTTATCCGTGTTTTATTAAACCAACCATGTCTTCGTCGGGCAAAGGTCAATCGATGGTGAAAACCGCTGACGAATTACAAACGGCGTGGGATTACGCCAAAAATAGTGGGCGCGTCGATACCGGAAAAGTGATTGTCGAAGGCAAAATCGATTTTGAGTTTGAAATTACCTTACTGACGGTTCGGGCGTTGAATGAGAAGGGCGAAGTGGAAACGTATTTTTGCGAACCGATTGGACACATTCAAGAAAATGGCGATTATCGCGAAAGTTGGCAGCCGCAACGGATGACGGCGCAAGCGATTATGAATTCACAAGCCATTGCGAAAAAAATCACCGACGCGATGGGCGGATTGGGATTATTCGGTGTGGAATTATTTATTTCCGGCGATGAAGTGTGGTTTAGCGAAGTCAGCCCACGTCCGCACGACACAGGAATGGTGACGTTGTTGACGCAAACACAAACGGAATTCGATTTGCACGCACGCGCTATTTTGGGTTTGCCGGTTAATACGACATTAAAAAGTGCGGGCGCGAGTGCCGTTATTTTGAGTCCGATTGACGCGCACGGTGTGAGTTATCACGGTTTAGGAAGAGCGTTAAGCGTACCCAATACGGACGTGCGTTTGTTTGGAAAACCCGATGCTTTTGTCAATCGCCGCATGGGCGTAGCTTTAGCAATTGCCGATTCTGCCGATACAGCACGCAAGAATGCGGCACACGCCGCAAAAGAAGTGGTGATAACAACAGACTAAAGGTGTTAATTTTATGCGTAAGGGAATAATTATTTTGTTAATGATGGGGTGCAGCGAAACAGCGAACGCGGACATTTATAAAAAAGTGGTTGGCAGTAATGGCGTGATTACTTACACCAATAAAGCCACCTCTTCTTCAGAAAAACCTATTATTAAAACAGCGACGATTTCTGCTACCGCCACAGCGGGCTATTTTTATAAATATCAAGATAACGCGAAACACGTTATTTATACGGATAAACCGCGTTCCGATGTGGTCTTAATTAGCAAAATGAAAGTGACCGTTCCCGCACAAAATGCGCCGCCACAATTTTTCAATGCACCTTACCCGCCTACGCAGGTTTCGTTTAATAGCAATCCGAACAAAAAACGATTTAATTTTTTAATCGCGCAAGCGGCGGCGCGTCATCAAGTGGATGAAAAATTGTTGCACGCGGTGATTCAAACCGAATCGGCTTATCGCGCGGACGCAATTTCTTCAGCGGGTGCGGTGGGTTTAATGCAATTGATGCCTGCGACGGCGAGTCGTTTTGGTGTATTGGATAGCAATAATCCCGAGCAAAATATCAATGGTGGCACGCGCTATTTGCGGCATTTGATGGATTTATTTCCGAACAGTTTGGATTTGGCGATTGCGGCGTATAACGCGGGAGAAAATTCGGTGTTGCGTCACAATAATTCGATTCCACCTTATCCTGAAACGCAAAATTACGTTCGGCAAGTGATGGCGTTGTATAAACAAAAGTCGTAAGAATTTGAAACAAAAAAATCCGCTAATGAAAGCGGATTTTTGTATTGAAAAGCGGGAAAACTATCTTTCCAATAACGCTAATTTATCCGGTTTACCATTCCATTCGTCCGCATCGGGCATCGCATCTTGAACGGCAGTAATCACGGGCCAAAGTTTTGATAATTCGGCGTTCAACTGGATGAAAATTTCTTGACCTTCTGGCACTTCATCTTCGGCGTGAATCGCATTCGCGGGGCATTCTGGTTCGCACAAGGTGCAATCGATACATTCATCGGGATCAATCACTAAAAAATTTGGGCCAACATGAAAGCAATCAACAGGACAAACATCAACACAATCCGTGAATTTACATTTAATACAATTTTCAGTAACAACAAAAGCCATAATTTTAAATCTCAAAAAAGATAATGGTGGGGTTATTTGAACAGGTGCATTTTAGCAGAAAGTTACGGCTTACCAAACAAATGTGGCGCGGTGAGCGGTGTTTTCTGTTGTAAACAATGATACGCGGCATTTTCATATTTAATCGTTAACGATTGTGCGTTTTCATGTTCGATTAAAAATTTCTCTGCTTCAATCGCGGTTAAATCCTTCATCATAAACGTCGCGATACATTCACAGGCTTTGCCGACTCGCGCTTTGTCGTTTTCAGGATTTGCCGAATTTTTCAATTCACGTTCGACACATTGATTTTCAAATGTTTTTTCAAATTTTTGCTTGTCGCTCGACGTGACCGCAGAATTGAGTAACGTGTGACTAATCGGTGTTTTTTCTGCACTGGCAGTTTGTGTTTTATTTGCCGAGGTTTTTTCGTCAGTACAACCAACCATGAGCAGTATGCTTGCAACGCTCAAAACGACACACACATTTTTTATAAAGGGATGTTTTTTCATAAACTTGAAAGGGAAAATGGGTAAGGTATAATTATGCGGGAACCACGCAAAAAAGCAACGCGCGGTTATTCCTTTTGGTCTCGCTTACTACCAGCCCATTTCAAGGGGTTTTACACTCTTTTCCACTTTCGATTTGATTGCGAAAGGAGCGTTGCGAGTTGGCAATGCTATACGAGCGCAGAGCTTAATGTAAGGCTAATCCAATTTATTGACGTAAGTAACAGTGCGTAGTAATCTGCGATTATATGTAGTAATCTATTGTTTTGTATTAAGTTATTGCTCGTGTATAATGCTTTTCGTGGAGCGAAAACCAAGTTTCATGTTAAAAAATCCCGTTACATTTTTAGTAACGTTAAAAAACAGTCGGGACACGTTACATCCAGACTTTAAACGCGCATTCGAGCAAAGTTAGACTACATCGTCGTAGATTTTGTGTTGACAGTGTGAATAAATCGA
This sequence comes from Methylococcaceae bacterium, assembly GCA_037134135.1. Lineage (GTDB taxonomy): Bacteria > Pseudomonadota > Gammaproteobacteria > Methylococcales > Methylomonadaceae > UBA10906. The sequence goes on from JBAXMT010000040.1 coordinate 4,006, forward strand.
TGAATCACAAAATTATAGATTTTATGGATTTTCATAGATTTTTAGTAGTGGCAAGCTATTGGCGTTGAAGCGTTTAGATGAATATAGGATACTTTCCTATGTAATTTACAACCATTTTACCAATTTAAAATAACTGTTTGGAGATTAACAATGACTGAAAATACACTTGAAACCTGTCCAGAAGAAAGACTTAGACAGGCAGAACATCTTGTAAGAATGAGTATGTATTACGCAGCGGGTTTAGGACTTGTTCCTGTACCGGTTTTTGATTTAGTTTGTATTACTGGCGTTCAGCTTGATTTATTGAGACGATTAAGCAATTTGTACGATGTAAAATTTTCAAAAGATGTAGGCAAAAACATCGTCGCCTCTTTGGTTGGCGGCGGTGTGTCTTACTCAATTGCGCCTTTATTTGCAAGTGCAGTTAAACTAATTCCGCTTGTTGGTTCAGTGTTGGGTGCTGTGAGTATGTCTGCTACTGGCGGTGCTGCAACTTACGCATTAGGAAAAGTGTTCATCGAGCATTTTGAGTCAGGAGGCACAATTTTAACTTTTGACCCAAAAGCTGTTAGAGCGTTTTATGAAGATCAGCTAAAGGAAGGCAGTGCCATCTTGGCAAAAGCGAAAGACAATGTAGTAAGACCACCTGAGCAGTCAGGAAAGTTAGTTACTGAGACTAAGTAACAAAAATCAGTGTATGTCCAGTGTTGATGTGAGACTTCTTTCAATACTGGACACTTTCTGTGCTTACAGTTCAGATTTATTTTAAGTTTTTAAATAATGGGGGGAGTAAAAATGCCTGAAATCGCTTTAATTGTTATAGGATCTCTTGTTATTGGTTTTCTAGGTAGAAATAGAAAGTTTGGATTTTGGGGTTATTTCTTTGGCTCATTATTGTTCACACCATTCGTTGGTCTAGTTTTAGTTTTTGCATCAGATAAAATATCAAGAGAAGAAGTTGCAACCTCTTAAATTTAGAAAAATTTTTACTTACGATACGGTCAAAAATAACGATTCAATTTCAATTTTGAATAATCATATAACTTTCACATTTTGTGCGGGCATCTCAAATGACACTAGTTCAAATAGGGAAATTTTTTTGACCGTGTATTTAAATCAAGTCGAGTTTTAATATGTTTACAATTTATAAAAAAAATGATGTAAAAAATATCACCCTGTTAGCCTGTTCGATAATAGGCTTTTCTATGTCTTCTACTACATTGGCTGCTGAAGGCGGAAAATTGAGTTTAGCTGACGCGATAAAAACGACGCTGGAATTATCGCCTACTCGTTTTATTCAACAAGCTAGCGTTTCTGCCGCTCAAGCGGGCGTAGAAATTCAAGAGGGGACGTTCAATCCGACAACATCGGCTGGAATAAATTATGGACAGGTTTATGAGCCATTGAACCATTTTGTAAATAGCACACTAGCTGGCCCAGGTTTTACAGGTGGAGATAGCAAAATAAGCTACGACCCTTCCATTGGTTGTGGAAAAGCTCTTACTCCATGTTATGTTTATAACAACTATTGGGGGCGTAATTTAGCAACCGTTCATGCTGAATTGAGCAAATACTTTGAAACAGGTATCAATGCGACAGTGAGTGCTTCCGACACCCGATTAAATCAAATCAATCTTTCGCCAGATACTAGACCCAATGCGAACACGACACTGGTCAATCTTAAATTAAACATTCCTTTATTAAAAAATGGCGGCTCAGAATCCGCAGCAGCTTTTTTAAACTCAGCCCGAAAAGGTCAAGAAGCGGCTATTCAAGAGTACACATTTTTTCTCACCGGATTAGCGAATGATGTAATTCACGCCTACTGGGATTATCGTTTAGCGGCTGACAACGTCAAAATTCGTGAAAACTCCAGGGATCGCGTAACGCGAATTTCCAGTCAGGTTGCTTTGTTTGCTTCCGATCCTAAAATGAAGGAAAAAATTGCTCAAGTGGTTTATACCGCTGAAGGTGCTAAAGTGGCTAAAAATCGGGTGGTCATTGAAGCACAACAAGCGATGGAACAAGCACGCACTACTTTTGCTTTAACTTTAGGTGTTGCACCAGAGCAATTTACAAACATCGCCGAGCCAAGTGATGAAATTCCAACAGGTATTATTCCTAGCACGTTTGATTCTAAAAAAGTTCAATCAATTTGGCGTAAAACGGCTGTAGAAAATCGTTTAGATTTACAAGCTGCTCGCTCACGGCAAGAAGCAGTGAGTTTTATTGTTGCTAAAGCTGAACGTGATTTATATCCACAAGTTGATTTGAACCTTGCCGTTGGTTATCAGGGTTTAAAAGAGGGGAGCAGCATTGGTAATATGGCATCTGCATTAGGAAATAATGTTCCTGGTCCAACTTGGGCGACCGGTGTCGAGTTCAGTTATCCGATTGGCAACCAAGCCGCAGAAGGTACATTAAACAAAGCTCGCGCCAATTATAAGCAAGCGGAATTATCGGTTTATCAAGCAACTCGTGGTATCGACGCAAGTGTTTTAATTATTTCGGGTTTTGTTGATCGTTATGTTCAAGCTATTAGTCATGCTGAACAAGCGGTTAAAGAAAATACCGCCGCCCTTGCAGCGTGGAAACGCACTCCATTGACAGATCCAGTTTCAATACTCGGTATGCTGCAAACTGAAGCGCAATTGACTGAATCCACTTTCACCGTCTTACAAATTCGTGCCGAATATACAAAACTTGTCTCAGATATTCGTTTTAAAACGGGCTTGTTAGGGAAATCGACTGGAATTGAAGATTATGGAGTCAGTTTTAACGATATAACTCAGCTCCCACGATAAACGAATTCAACGTATAAACGTTTTGATTACGCAAAAATATAGCCACATTTTTAACTAAAATGTGGTATTTACCAGGTGAAACGATGCGGATGCTTGAAAAACAGTTTAAGGTGAAGGGGGCTACTCTTGTTTAAATATATATTTTTTTTAGCAATGCTAATAGGGGTGTACGAGTTGAGAAGTGACCACTCTGATTTAGCCAAAGAAAGGCAGGACATCGCTAAAAAAAACGATGAACTTGCTAAGTGCAAAATTTTTGTTCAAGATGCCAAATTTCATCCTGATCAAGAAATGTGTCATGTTTTTACTGAAAAAAACGACAATTGTAAAACGTTTCCTGAGCAAAAACCCGAATGTTCATCGTTTCTGAATGCTTCTGATTATGCAGAAACCAAATACTACTGTTCACAAATACAAGTTAAATCAGATGATTGTAGAAGTTTAGTTGCAGAAAAACTGTGGTATGCAGATTTGATGGTATATAAAAAATCGCCGTTTCTTCAAAGTGCTTTTAAACTTATAGGAATTGATTTGGATAGAAGCTGGGATGAGATAATTGTCTCACTTGATTTGAAAGTAACAATTGTGATTGTTGCACCTGGCGACACGAAAAAGGAATTTTATCAAGGTGTTAATCTCGCGATTGAGCATATCAATCAAAACGGTGGTGTATTAGGGCGATCATTGGAATCTATTGAATATTCACAACATGTCGCCGATATTAATGAATCAAAAGAAATGGCTTATGAAATTATCCGTAATACGTCCATTGTCGCTGTTATAGGAGCGCAAAGTTCAGAAAAAACAAAACCAGTTACCAAAATTTATGAACGTGGCGGAATTTTCAACTTAATCACTTCAGCTACGAATATGGATATTATCAATTCTGACATGCAGTATACGTTTAGAATGATTCCGAACAACATTGACATGGCAGAACAAACCGCGAATTTTTGCAAAAAAAATAATTATAAGAAAATAGCAATTGTGTCTGAAAACAGTGCTTACGCTGAAGAATTAAGCGGTGCGTTCCATAAATCGGTTATTGATCAAAAACTTGAAGTTAATTATTTTAAAAATTTCGACAAAAGGAAACGCGATTTTGTAGCTATTATTACAGAAATGACTGACCGAAAGTCTGATGTCATATATTTTTCTGGACGTTATGCGGCGGCTTCTAGATTTGTGATTCAGCTTAGAAATATGGGTATTCAAACACCTGTTATTGGAACGGAATCTTTGGACACTTCAAATTTCATTGGTTTAGTAGGAGCGTCAGGTGAAGGTATTATGATTCCATCAATTTATAACGAAAAAATTAACAGTCCAGAACACACCGAATTTTCAATAAGTTACAATGAAAAATATGGTGTAAAGCCAAATGCGTTAGCAGTTCAAGGCTATGATTCGATAAAACTATTGGTAATGGCAATGAACGAATTAAAAACGACAATTCCTGAAGAAATTGCTTCAATTGGTCATCTTGACAAAATCTGGCAGGGTGCTGGTGGGGAACTTACTTTTGACAAGGAAAATGGCATTAAAAAAAGCATTTACTTCAAGAAATTGCATTTAGGGGAATACGAAATTATTGATAATTGATAATGAATGTCGTGTTGGATTATTGTACGTTAGAGATTAAAAATTTTATAGAGTGGGAGTGCCGCGAGTTTTATGTTAAATAATTTACGAAAAAGCGTTTCTGGTTATCCATTAGGAAAAAAAATTCGAGCTTGGATAAAAAATAGCACGCCCGTACTTATCACGTTAGGTCTTTTAGTGACATTAACGTTCATTTTCTTTTTTGACCGTATTGTTATAAGTATACATTCTGGTGAAGGGGGTATTTTATATCGACGATTCACGTCCGGAACAGACACCGATTACATTTATCCAGAGAAATTACATTTTATTTGGCCCTGGGACACAATGACCATTTATCAGGTTCGTACTCAAGCAGTCAATCATGAATTAGTCGTTTTAACAAATTTAGGTCTGCCAATTACGTTGAAACTCTCTACGCGATTTCATCCCGATTACGAAATGTTGGGATTTTTGCATCAAAAAGTCGGACCCGATTACGTCAATCAAATTGTAATTCCTCAAATAGACTCTGTTTTAAGAAAAAAGATTGGTGAATTAACGGCAGAAGATATTTACGCAAACAAAGAAGGTGTACTTAATAAAATCATGTGGCTAGCTATCGAAGAAACTTCGCGTAATTACGTTGTGGTTGAAGATATTATTATTCGAACAATTGAATTGCCTGAAGTAATTAAAACCGCAATTGAACACAAATTGGTTGAAGAGCAAAAATTAGCCACTTATGAATTCATGCTGCAAATTGAAAAAAAGGAATCCGAAAGAAAAATAATTGAAGCGGAAGGAATTCAAGCCTATCAGGACATTATTTCCAAAACGTTGTCGGATAAACTCATCAAATGGCAGGGTGTAAATGCTACGCTGGAATTATCTAAATCTACCAATTCAAAAGTAGTTGTTATCGGCTCTGGCAAAGAAGGACTTCCTATCATATTGGGTAATCAATAATTTTCAGTTTTTTATTCAAATTTGTTGGATAGAATTTCAATTCTGATAATGAAATTTCTCATTATTTGACAATTACACAGTATGTGTCACATGAAAGCGGGCAGGCGGACACAAAAATTCTGTGTCATATTGCAATTAACTCACAACTTCAAAATTATTCAAATCAACTATGAAACTACTCGATTTCTTTAATCGTGAAAGCGAAGTTCCAAAAAAGCAGATGATTTTTACTGCTCTAATTTCAGGTTTGGCAAATGGTTATTTATTAATCATTATTAACAATGCCTCTGAAATGGTAGGTAAAAGTGCAGATTCACAAGCACAAAATTTTTTTCTATTTTTGTTGGATTTGATATTGCTGACTTACACCAAACAATATGCTCTAAAGCAAGCCACAATTGCTGCTGAGGATGCTATTTATCAAGTTAGAACTCGTATTACAAACAAATTACGGCACACTGAACTAGCGTATATCGAAACAGCAGGTCATGCAGCGATTTACACAAGGATTACACAAGATACCAGTTTGATTTCAGAGTCCGCCATTATGCTGATTAACGCTTGCCAGCAAATTATAGTGGTCTTTATGTGCTTGCTTTATATTGCGTGGTTATCTATGCCAGGTTTTATTTTGACTATTGGAATTTTAAGCACCGCGATACTGATGTATTTTTACAACTCTGCTTACATCAGCACTAAATTACACGAAGCGTCTGTTAAAGAAGCGTCATTTTTTAACGGTATAAAAAGTATTTTACTTGGTTTCAAAGAAATCAAAATCAACCGTAAAAAAAATGAAGCCTTGTTTTCGCACATTAAAACCATTTCAAGCGAAGTCAAAGACATTAAAGTTTCGGCTGGGCTACATTTTGTTATGGATTTGATGTTTGCTCAAACATCATTTTTTATTTTATGTGCGGGGGTTATTTTCGTTTTACCTGCAATAAGTGCCATAAATGTGGGACAAGTTGTCGGAATCACCATCGCTATTTTGTTTTTGTTTGCACCATTAGGCATTGTTATCAATGCGTTTCCAATGTTTGTGCGTGCAAATGTTGCCGTTGAAAATATTTATCAACTCGAACATGAAATTGATGCCGTGAGTAAAAAGGATATGAATATTGAAACCCACGCTCCCATTTTTGAAACTATCGAATTCGAGCAAGTAAACTTTCATTATCCACAACAAAATGGCAGTTCAATTTTTGGTGTTAGTTCGCTCAATTTCAACATCAATAAAGGTGAAATTGTGTTTATCGTGGGTGGGAATGGCAGCGGTAAATCGACGATGTTAAAATTATTGACGGGACTTTATTATCCGTCGTCAGGTAACATTTATGTAAACGGCAAGCCATTGGACACAAATGATTACGTCCATTTTCGTGAGCTTTACACTATTATTTTTACAGACTTTCATTTATTCGATCACCTGTATGGTGTGGATAATATCGATTATTCTCGTGTCGATGCGTTGTTAAAAACGATGGCATTGGAAAAGAAAACGACATTTAAAGAAGATAGTTTTTCTAATACCGATTTATCGACTGGGCAGAAAAAACGTCTTGCTTACATTGCTTCGGTACTTGAAGATAAACAGATTTTTATTTTTGACGAATGGGCTGCTGATCAAGATCCAGAATTCCGTAAATATTTTTATGAGGTCTTGTTAAAAGAATTGAAAGCGAAGGGTAAAACGGTGATTGCTGTTAGCCACGATGATCGTTATTTCTCGGTAGCAGATAAAGTGTTAAAAATGGAATGCGGTCGAATCATCAACTAAAGCGAAGCGGTTGGTGCATGAGTGTAAAACTTATCCATGCACCAACGCTGTTTTTTTAGATTTTTTTATCAAGAAAATAGGTTCGAATGATAGAACCTGTGTTGTCTTCTACAATCGGGGCTTCCAAATCGTTTTCTTCTCTGCTCAACAATGGTTGAGTGGCGATGCGAATTCCACTAATAAAAGTGACTATCCAAACCCCTTCAACAATCACAAATTTAAGCGGTAACATCAGCACAGCGACCGAAGCCAGCAAACTTTTAATCACCGCTTGTCTATAATTCCAGCCAAGATTTTTTTCATAGGCTTCTGTTAATTCAAACAACGTTTTTAATTGCTCTAAGTTATCATCCATTAACACCACATGTGCGCTGTCGGTCGCCACATTTGTTGCGCCACGAAATGAAATTGACACATTGGCTCTGCGTAAAGCTACCGCGTCATTGATTCCATCACCAATGAAACACACTTTTCGTCCTTCGGCTTGTAATTCTTCGATTAAACTGGCTTTGCGTTCGGGCAAGACATTCGCAAAATAACCATCCATGCGTAATTCATTCGACATACGACGAGTAGGAGCTTCTTGATCACCAGAAATAATGTATAAATCAAGTCCCCGTTCTTTTAACCAGCGTGTAATTTCCAATGCCTCGGGTCGTAAAGTCGCATCCAGTTCAATGACACCAGCTAGTTTTTGATCGACTGCAACATAAACTAAAGAACGCCCTTCCATAGCACATCTATTGATATGTGATTCTATTTCTTTTGGTAAAGTCACTTTTTCCAACGTCATAAATCGCTGACTACCCACTAAAATTTCGGCTTTTTCTATTTTCACTTTTAAGCCGTAACCGACTTCATAATGGGCTGCATCGATAACGGGTAACGCTAATTTTCGTTCATTTGCTTCGGCTAATATCGCTTGTGCAATCGGATGTGTTTGACGATGTTCGGCTGTCGCCGCAAATCGCAAAACATCATTTTCGTTATATTCACCGCAAGCATGAATCCCAATAATGTGCGGTTGTTCTAATGTCAATGTACCTGTTTTATCAAAAACTAACGTATCTATTTCTTTTAAAGATTCTAATACTCTGCCATCTTTTATTAAAATACCATGTTCTGAACCGGCACTTAAAGCATTTAGTAAGGTAATCATTCGCAAAGGAATAATGCCCACGACATAATTGCAGCCCAAAATGGCTGCTCCCGTGACAGGCCCGCCCACTAATAAACCAAACATGCCGCCCGCTAACATTGGCCAAACCGTATGTTCAACACTATCAAATTCAGAACGTAAATTATCAACACCGTATTCGACTGTGCGATTGAGGACATCAGCAATTTTAGCGGCTGTGGTATCGTCACCCGATTTTTCCACACATACTCGCAATTTACCACCTAATACAACGGTCGCGGCAAGAACAGTGTCACCACTGGATTTTTCTACTGGTTGTGACTCCCCTGTCAAACGCTGCTGATCAACTAATGCCCAACCATCGAGAATCATACCATCTACGGGAATCATTTGACCTACATCAAGAATCAATGTGTCGCCCAATTGCAATTGTTCAAAAGGGATTTCGACTTCTACACCATTGACTTCGATCCACACATGCAGTGGTTTTTGTCCAAGAACATCTATTAAATCTTCACGCGCTCCGATTTGGGTAATCATTTGAATTTTTTGGCAAAGACCCGAAAAAATTGCGCCAACGACACCAATTAAGAAAAATCCACCAATCCACATCACAGCAAAGTAAAGACAGATTAAGTGAATAATACCAAAGCGATTTTCTTTGAAAGCAAGGCGATAACTTTCTTTAAACCACGGCCACAAATTATAAATACCAATCACAACCACCATTGGAAGCAATTGAATACCCGTAAAATAAACGTCTACCAATAAACCGAAAGCCACAAACCCCAATCCTAACCGGCGATTACTGCGTTTCTCTTGGATACTTAAATTACGTTTTTTATCCCCCACAAGCTCTTGTAAATGCTGATTACGAGCGCGTCCGGCAAGTATCGGATCAATATAAGTACGCACGAGCATTTGATAATCATCATCAGCTCGGGCTAATACCATTACAAACCAGTTTGGATTAACTGGTTCAACGTTTGAATCTAATGCTGAAATCTCTTGCTTAGATCTTTTTTCATCATGAAAATCCGCTAATGCAAAGGTAACAATCGAAGCGGCAGCTTTCGCAACAACTGCAGCCGAAGCTGCAATGACAAGTAAGTGAATCATAAGGAGGTACTCTTAAATTTTTAGAATGGTTCGTCGTAATACAGTAGTATTATCGCAAGTTTATTGTAGAAATTTTAAAAACATTTATAACTTAGACGCGATGCTCGACTTTTAGGTCAAAACCAAGCCATCAAAATACAAAATTGGATTCCCCAAAACTCGATTCAAAAATGTTTTCAAAGTATGAGCCAGAAGTTTGCGGATAAATCGATTACTGAAATGCTGTATCCGTCAGAATTGGTTCTATTGGCATTGTTGCCCGCGCTTTTGTGTGTTGGAAATAGAGTTTTTTATCGTTGTCTAACAAAAGATTATGGTGCGCGTTATTCCAAATTCACCCGAACGAACCCTTCTATTTCGCTTATTCAAAACGCATCAAGATTGGGCAGAAAAATTTTTGGCGACTCCGATGTTATTGGGCGTTGTAGTGACACCGGTTTTCATACCGCGAAAGGGAATCTCGAGAATTTAAAATGCAGTAAGCGCGGATTTTCCAGAAAATTGGTCTAAACCTCGTGTTTTCGAGTATATTTCTCAACGTCGCCATGTCGAAAAATCCCGATCCACCTTTAATAGATTGAAATATAATAACTTTTAAAAAATAACGGTTTGGAGGTGACGAATTCGACACGGTCAAAACGGCGGATTTTTCAGAAAACCGGTATAAACCCCCGTGTTTTCGAACATTTTTTTCAAAATCACTTTTTCAAAAATCCATATTTTACGCTTAACAGATTGAAACATAAACGTTTTTATAAAATCACGTTTGGAGGTGACGAATTCGGCACAGTCAAAACGGCGGATTTTCCAAAAAATCGGTATAAACCCCGTGTTTTCCAGCATATTTTTCAAAGTCACCGCGTCTAAAATTCCCGCTTCACTTTTAACCGATTGAAACCTAAACATTTTTACAAAATCGCGCTTCAGTGGTGACGAATTTGGCACAGTCAAAACGGCGGATTTTCCAAAAAATCGGTATAAACCCCGTGTTTTCCAGCATATTTTTCAAAGTCACCGCGTCTAAAATTCCCGCTTCACTTTTAACCGATTGAAACCTAAACATTTTTACAAAATCGCGCTTCAGTGGTGACGAATTCGGCACAGTCAAAACGGCGGATTTTCCAAAAAATCGGTATAAACCCCGTGTTTTCG
>JBAXMT010000041.1:0-14414 GCA_037134135.1 Methylococcaceae bacterium
TTTCGCTGATTTTTAGATTTCTTTCATCTTTTCAAAAAACTGTCCGAACTATTGGTTAGTCGATGCTATTCTCAAATGGGCGAACATGGTTGGGCATTGGTTAAAGCCTGTGCTGACCAAGATATTGCAGCCGAAGAAGCATTGAAGAAATACTAAACTCAACGTGAGTTTGTAGTTGCTAGAAGTTTTTTAGTTGCTAACCGCGTTATGATTACTTTTTATATTTAGGATTATTCATGTTTTCGTTTATTTGTTCAAACATTCAAGCAGTCATAAATTCAATTGGGCTTTTATTCGATATTGCAGGAGCTATATTTGTTTCGTGGGAAGTTGTCCGCCAATTTGAAGGGAATAAAATTCATGTTCGAGGTGGAACACTTCGAACTGATTACCTTGGTTCCGATGGAACACCAGTTGTTGCTGGACAATTTACAGAAGAAACCGAAGAATTTAAATTTTGGGAAACTAAAAAATATAATCGAATGAAATGGGGTCTCGGATTTCTTACTATTGGTTTTTTGTTGCAGCTTGCTTCAAATTGGATTTTGAAATTTGTTAGTTGTTAGCATAAATGACAAAGTTTCTGTTGTTTTGTTGTCGTTGGAAGATTAGCGAGGAGTTTTGAAAATGATTGCATTTAGACAAATTTATGATGATGCACCTGCGTTTGTTCAGGTTTCGATTCCAAAGGAATTACAGCACCAGAGCGTTGAAATAATTCTATTGCCATTGAATGATTCCCGCGAATTGCCAATTAAAAGACGAAAACCGCCTGCACAATTTGCAGGGCGTGTTAAAGAATTAGGCGATGTGATGAATAGTTTGACAGCTGAAGATTGGGGCGTATCTGAATGATTGTGCTGGATACACACATTTGGCACTGGTGGACAAATCACATTCCAGGCAAATTATCTTCATCACTTATTGATTTGATTGAAGAAAGTGATGATGTAGCAGTTTCTGCGATTTCTTGCTTTGAAATGGCGTGGTTGGTTCGACATGAACGAATTGATTTAGGTTGTTCTTTTCAAGAATGGTTTGAAGAAGTTGAAGCCTCGGAATGTGTTCGTTTTTTGCCTGTTACACCGAGTATTGCAAATTTGGCTGTTTCGTTGCCCGAACATCATAAAGACCCACAAGACAGAATTATCATTGCAACTGCGTTGATTCATGATGCAAAATTATTGAGTTTCGACACGATATTTCCCGATTATGAAGAATTGCATGGACGTTTGATTAACCAGAAATGACGACAAAGTTTCTGTTGTTTTGTCGTCGTTGGAAGATTAGCGAGGAGTTTTGAAAATGATTGCACAAGCACAACCGCAAAAACTCACTGAATTACAGCTTGAGTTACTGAAAATGTTTAGTTATCAACTCAACCAAGAACAGTTGCTGGACATCAAAAAGTTGTTAGCGAATTACTTTGCAAACAAAGCGACTGAAGAAATGGATAGACTTTGGGATGCAAACAATTGGAACAATGACACTATGGAACAGTGGCTAGGCGAGCATTTACGCACGCCTTACGAACCCGCATGAAAGTCGTTTTAGACACGAACATTTTGCTGGTTTCCATTCCGAAAGCGTCGCCTTTTCGCATTATTTTGGATGCACTTTTGGCGGGTAAATTTGAGTTGGTTATCAGCAACGAGATTTTGAGTGAGTATTTAGAAATTTTGGAGCGTAAAACGAATGCCGCGATTGCTCAAAATGTCGTGGAAATGTTGATTGCTTTGCCGAATGTTCACAAACAAGAGGTGTATTTCAAATGGAATTTGATTAACGCGGACAAAGACGATAACAAGTTTGTTGATTGTGCGGTGGCTGGGAATGCTGATTTTATTGTGACCGAAGACAAGCATTTCAACGAACTGAAAAATGTTGAGTTTCCGAAGTTGACGGTTTTGTCGATTTTAGAATTTAAGTTGCTTTTGGAAGATTAGCGAGGAGTTTTGTAGTGAACACATTAAGCGCGAATGAGTTAAACACAAAAGGCGTGAATGCCATTGAATCGGCACTTGCGAATCAATCCGAAATTTCTATTTCCGTTGAAGGCGTACCGAAATTTGTGGTGATTAGTGCAGAGCATTACAACTATTTGCGCGAATGTGAACTCACAGCGGCAATTGCGGAAACGAAAGCCGATATTGAAGCGGGACGTTTTGTAACGGGTAGCGCAGAAGAACATTTGGCGCGAATTTCAAATCAGTTATGACTTTTCAGCTTGTTTATACTGAAAAGTTTGAAAAACGGGCGATTCGATTTTTAAAACAACATCCCGATGTAAAACAAAAATATCTGAAAACGTTGCAATTGTTAGAGTTGAATCCGCATCATCCTTCGCTTCGACTTCATCGTTTATCGGGTAAATTGAAAAAGTATCATTCGGCTTCGATTGATATGTTTTATCGCATCACGTTGGAGTTTGAGATACGCGACAATATGATTATTTTGGTAGATGTTGGAGCGCATGATGATGTTTATTAGTTCAGATTATGATTAAAATTTTAGAAGCGAAATCGATTGCGCCGTATCAAATTTTGCTGGAGTTTTCAGATAATACGCAACGTGTTTGGAGTGCAGAAATGTTGTTAGCGACGCGAAAAGGTACGCTACTCGAACCGTTGAGAGATATAAATTATTTTCAACGTTTTTTTCTTGATGCTGGCGCGTTATGTTGGGCAAATGGGTTAGAATTTTCGCCTGAAAGATTGTATGAAGATGCTAAACCAACAATGAATTAACGTTGAAATGACGACAAAATTTCTGTTGTTTTGTCGCCGTTGGAAGATTAGCGAGTTCCCGAAGCGGCTTGATTTCAGCTGGAGTAACAGAGCCACCTTGTTGTAAAAAGCGAATCATGTTATAAATTCGCGTTCATTTTAGTAACAATCCTCACGTTTATCGTCACGTTTAAAAGGGTGCTTTGTGTAAATTCACAGGTTTTTTAAACGGGATAATCGGTGGCGTAACCCAATGGGACAGCCAGTCCCAAAATTCTTAGGAGAAAAAAATGGCAGCAGTAACTATGCGTGAAATGCTTGAAGCGGGTGTTCATTTTGGACATCAAACCCGTTATTGGAACCCAAAAATGGCGAACTATTTGTTCGGCGCACGAAGCAAAATTCATATCATCAACTTGGATAAAACCCTTCCTTTGTTCAATGACGCGATGAACTATTTAGGTCAAATGTCAGCAAACAAAGGTACTGTTTTATTTGTCGGTACAAAAAAAGCAGCGCGTAAAGTTGTCGCAGAGCAAGCCGCATTATGCGGAATGCCTTACGTTAATCACCGTTGGTTAGGTGGTATGTTGACGAACTTTAAAACCATTAAAAAATCTATTTCACGCTTGAAAGAACTTGAAGCGATGAAAGCCGATGGTTCGATGCACCAACGTTTTGGCAAAAAAGAAGCGTTAGGTATGGAACGCGAATTAGAAAAATTAGAACGCAGTTTAGGCGGCATTAAAGACATGAAAGGCGTGCCTGATGTCATTTTTGTGTTGGACGTTGGCTACGAAAAAAATGCAATCGCAGAAGCGATTAAATTAGGCATTCCTGTTGTCGGCATCGTCGATTCAAACAATTCACCTGACAACATTGATTACATCATTCCTGGTAATGACGATTCAATTCGTGCCATTAAATTGTACTGTGAAAGTGCGGCTGCAGCCGTTACAGAAGCAAAAACAGCGGTTTTAGGCTTTTCAGCTAAATCTGATGATGAATTTGTCGAAGAAGCAGCAACTGCAGCATAATGTTATTTTTAGTTAGTTTCTGTGTGAAACTAACAATTTAAGTCACAGCAAGAACGCCTCCTTTTGGGGGCGTTTTTACAGTAAACATCAGCAATAGAGAGATAAAAATGAGTGTAGAAATTAACGCAGCAATGGTAAAAGAATTACGCGAACGTACTAGTTCAGGCATGATGGAATGTAAACGCGCTTTAGTAGAAGCTGAAGGCGATATGGAATTAGCGATCGAAAATATGCGTAAATCGGGTTTAGCGAAAGCTGACAAAAAATCTAACACCATTGCAGCGGAAGGCATCATCGGCGTAAAAGTTAGCGATTGCGGTAAAAACGTTGCGATTGTTGATGTGAATTGCCAAACTGATTTCGTGGCGAAAGCTGAAGATTTCGTTGGTTTTGTAAACAGCGTTGCTCACGCTTTATTGAACAATGACGGTATCGAAAACGAAGAGCAATTATTGGCAATGCCTTTAGAAGACGGCATTACGGTTGATGAAATTCGTCGTGGTTTGATTTCAAAATTAGGCGAAAACATTGTGATTCGTCGTTTTGAAAAATACAAAACTGATGGCGGTACAGCGTGTTATTTGCACGGCACAAAAATCGGCGTAATCGTTGAATTAGCAGCGAATGACGCAGAATTAGGTAAAGACGTTGCCATGCACATTGCGGCATCTAAACCAACTTGTGTTTCTTCTGACGAAGTTTCACCAGAATTGATTGAAAAAGAAAAAGAAATTTTCTCTGCACAAGCGGCTGAAAGTGGAAAACCTGCTGAAATCATTGCAAAAATGGTTGAAGGTCGTATCAGTAAATTCTTAGCTGAGGTGACTTTGAACGGTCAAGCATTCATCAAAGACGACAAAATCACGGTTGGTAAATTAGCAGAATCAAAAGGCAACAAAGTGATTCGTTTCAGTCGTTTTGAAGTGGGCGAAGGCATTGAGAAAAAAGAAGAAGATTTCGCTGCTGAAGTAATGGCGCAAGTCAACGCAATGAAATAATTGTGATATTTGTTTCAAGGTGAATTTTTCACCTTGAAACAATTTGAACCTTTTAATTTTAATAACCTTTCACTAGAGGAATTGTGACGTGCTAATTTGCAAAAGAATTTTATTAAAGTTAAGCGGCGAAGCGTTAATGAGTTCATCGGGTGGCGGCAGTATCGATGCAAAAATTGTCAATCGTCTTGCCACTGAAATTAAAGAATTGTGTAATTTGGGTGTTGAAGTTGGCTTAGTGATTGGCGGCGGAAACATTTTTCGCGGAGCAGAAAGCGTTGGCGAAGGATTAAACCGTGTCACAGGCGACCAAATGGGAATGCTTGCCACCGTTATCAACGCACTCGCAATGCAAGATGCACTCGAACATTTAGGGCAACCAGTTCGTGTCATGTCAGCAATCAAAATCAATCAAGTTTGTGAAGATTACATTCGCCGTCGTGCGGTGCGTCATTTAGAAAAAGGACGTGTTGTTATTTTTGCAGCTGGAACTGGTAATCCATTTTTCACCACAGATTCTGCGGCAAGTCTTCGTGCAATTGAAATCGAAGCACAACTGATGATTAAAGCCACCAAAGTCCAAGGCGTTTACTCTGCCGACCCAAATAAAGACACCAACGCCAAATTTTATTCCCGTCTGACTTACGACCAAGCTTTAGATCAACGCTTAAACGTGATGGATACCACCGCATTAGTTTTATGCCGCGACAACAATATGCCAATGCGAGTTATGAACATTTTTGAGCAAGGCGCAGTAATGAAATTGATGACGGGGCAAAATATCGGCTCACTTATTGAACGAGAATAACGATGATAATTAATGATATTCAACAAGATGCAGCAACCCGAATGGGCAAAAGTATCGATTCTTTAAAACAAGAATTTTCAAAAATTCGCACAGGTCGCGCTCATCCGAGTTTATTAGACCAAATTGTAGTGTCATATTACGGCACAGATTCCGCGCTTTCACAGATTGCCAATGTTGTTGTGGAAGATGCGCGAATGTTGAGCGTTACGCCATGGGAAAAAGGCATGGTACAAGCGATTGAAAAAGCGATTATGAAATCGGATTTAGGTTTGAATCCAATGACAAATGGCATGACTATTCGGATTCCATTACCAGCTTTAACAGAAGAACGTCGTCGTGGTTTGGTAAAAATTGTGAAAACTGCGGCTGAAGATGGACGTGTAGCGGTTCGTAACATTCGTCGTGACGCGAATACGTCAGTCAAGAATTTATTGAAAGACAAAGCCTGCTCCGAAGATGATGCAAAAAATGCAGAAGATAAAATTCAAAAATTAACTGATCAATACATTAAAGACATAGAAAAGCTCTTGGAAGTAAAAGAAGCTGATTTGTTGTCGATGTAGTTTATGTCGGTTGAACGTTTAAATTTAGCTGCGCCCCGTCATATCGCTATCATTATGGATGGCAATGGACGATGGGCGCAGAAACGTTTTTTACCTCGCGCTGTTGGACATCATGCAGGTGTAAAAGCTGTACGAAAAATTGTTGAGTTTTGTGCAGCTGATTCAACTTGTGAAGTGTTAAGTTTGTTTGCTTTTAGTAGTGAAAATTGGAATCGCCCAGAATCTGAAGTGTCGATATTGATGGCGTTATTTTTGACAACGCTGCAAAGTGAAATCGACAAGTTGCATAAAAATAATATCCGTTTGTGTTTCATCGGCGATCGCACTGCGTTTGATTCAGCATTGCAGCAAAAAATGAACGAAGGCGAACAAAAAACCAAAGACAATACTGCTTTAACGCTGGTCATCGCAGCAAATTACGGTGGTCGGTGGGACATGGCACAAGCATGTAAAGCAATTTCAGAACGTGTTGCAGCGGGTGAATTATCGTCGCACGACATTAACGAAACCGTTATTAACAAACATTTATCACTTTCTGATTTTCCTGAACCTGATTTATTTATTCGTACTGGAGGCGAACAGCGTGTCAGTAATTTCATGCTGTGGCAACTCGCTTACACCGAACTTTATTTCACCCCCATACTTTGGCCAGATTTTAATCAAGCTGCTTTACAAGAAGCTATTACCAGTTTTCAAAGTCGCCAACGGCGTTTTGGATATACGGGCGATCAAATTGCCACGATTGCCAACCCTTAAATCTTTATCTCAAAAAATTTATGTTAAAACAACGCATTATCACCGCAACACTGCTCGCCACGTTGGTGGTTTTAGCGGTGTTTGAACTTCCCTCGACTTATTTTTCTCTTTTAATTTCTGGCGTTGTGCTAATTGGTGCAAACGAATGGTTAAATCTTATTAAAGTCACAGATATTAAAAAACGCGTTTTCTTTTTTGCGTCACTGATTGGCGCAATGTTATTTATTCATTTATGGACATATTTGCTAGAAGCATTGTCACCATTGATGGATTATTTGGCTGAAAGATTCAAATTTGTTTTAGAAGATATTCGCAAACAATCGGGGCTTTTAGAATGGCTGATGTTGCCAGCGATTTTATTTTGGGTTATTGCGATGCTCTCTATTCGCAATTCACCCGAAGGCGTTTTGAAGCTGGAATTATCTCAATTTAAACAAGGCGTAATTGGTTGGTTTATTTTACTCATGGGTTGGATGGCATTATCACGGTTACACGCTTTTTATGGTGCGGGAACAACTATTTACTTCTTGGCATTGATTTGGGTTGCTGATATTGCCGCCTATTTCACTGGGAAAAAATGGGGCAAAAATAAATTATCGCCTGATATTAGCCCTGGAAAAACAATCGAAGGAATGTATGGCGCATTAGGCGCGTCAGTTGTTTATTCGTTAGTTGTTCTGATTACTGTCAGCGCAATGACGGGCAATGGATTAAATGAAAAATTAGCAATTATGTCGATTGCTGATTTCGTATTGTTGTCTGTGTTGAGCGTTTTAATTTCAATTTATGGCGATCTATTTTTTAGCGCGGTTAAACGTCGCGCTGGCGTAAAAGACAGTGGTTCGTTGTTGCCTGGACACGGCGGAATTTTGGATCGTATTGACAGTTTACTTGCTGCCGCGCCTTTATTTTATGCGGGCTTTACTTTAAAAGGCTTCGAGTTGGAGATGTTATTTCAATGAAAAAAGGAATTTGTATTCTTGGTGCGACGGGTTCGATTGGTGTCAGCACATTAGATGTAGTGGCACGACATCCAGATTTATATAACGTCGTGGCGTTAACGGCGAACAAAAATATCGATACGCTTTATGAACAATGTTTAGCGCATTCGCCTGAAGTCGTTGTTATTGTTGACGAACAAAAAGCAGAAGAATTTAAAACGAAAATCGAAAATTCCCCGCTTGCAAATCTGCGTGTTTTAACAGGATCAGATGCGTTGGTTGATGTTTCGATATTGCCGAATGTAGATTCTGTAATGGCGGCAATCGTTGGAGCAGCGGGATTATTACCAACATTGGCAGCGGCTGAAGCAGGCAAAACTGTTTTACTCGCCAACAAAGAAGCTCTTGTGATGTCGGGCGATATTTTCATGAACGCAGTCGAAAAATCAGGCGCACAACTCTTGCCTATCGACAGCGAACACAATGCGATTTTTCAATGTATGCCTGCGAGTTATCAAACGGGGGCAACGGCAAAAGGTGTGCAACGTATTTTATTGACCGCGTCGGGTGGTCCTTTTCGGACGATGCCGTTAGACGAATTGCAAAATGTTACTCCCGCGCAAGCCGTCGCGCATCCCAATTGGGACATGGGAAAAAAGATTTCTGTTGATTCGGCAACTATGATGAATAAAGGTTTAGAAATGATTGAAGCCTGTTTGTTATTCAATATGAAACCTGAACAAATTCAAGTCGTGTTGCATCCGCAAAGCGTCATTCATTCGATGGTTGATTACGTTGATGGTACGGTGTTGGCGCAAATGGGGTGTCCCGATATGCGAATTCCGATTGCTCACGCGCTGGCGTATCCCGAACGTTTTGAATCTGGCGCATCGCCGTTGGATATTTTTGCGGTCAAACACATGGATTTTGAACCTGCTGATTTGCGACGTTTTCCGTGCTTGAGATTAGCTTATGAGGCGATTCAAACAGGCGGCACGATGCCAACGATTTTGAATGCGGCGAATGAAATTGCCGTTGACGCGTTTTTAAATGAGCAAATTCGTTTTACAGATATTCCTGTGGTGATTGAAAAAACGATGCAAATGATTCCAATGCAAATTGCCGATAGTTTAGAAACCATTTTAGCGACAGATAAACAAGCTCGCGTGGTTGCAAATCAAGCCATTCAAGGTTTGAAAAACTAATGAGTTTTTTACACACGTTATTTTATTTTATCGTCGCCATTGGTGTTTTAGTTGCAGTTCATGAATTTGGGCATTTTTGGGTAGCACGAAAATCAGGCGTAAAAGTTATTCGTTTTTCGATAGGTTTTGGCAAAGTGCTTTGGCGTTATCAACAAAATTCAAATTCCACTGAATACGTTTTATCGTTAATTCCACTCGGCGGCTACGTCAAAATGGTTGATGAGCGAGAAGGCGAAGTTAGCAAAGAAGATTTAGCTTTTTCGTTTAATCGCCAACCGCTTTTAGCACGAACTGCTATTGTTGCCGCTGGACCAATTTTCAATTTGGCGTTAGCAGTTGCGTTATTTTGGAGTGTATTGGTTATTGGTGAAGTCGGGATTAAACCGATTATAGGTCAACCGTCTGTCCAATCTTTCGCTGAAAATGCAGGTTTTTCGGAAGGCGATGAGATTATTTCTGTTAATGATGAACCTACGCCAACGTGGATGCACGCGATGTCTACGATTATTTCAACCGCGTTAGAAGGCGATGAGGATATTGCCGTCAAAGTGAAAAGTCGTGACGACGCGCAAACCATTAAAATGTTACACGTTGACACGACTGAAACGCAAAATCCTGACGCACTTTATGCAAAATTAGGTTTCAAATTATTTTCGCCGATGTTGCAACCGTTGATTGGCAAAGTTTTAGACAATGGTGCGGCAAAATTGGCGGGGTTAAAACAAGGTGATTTGATTCTTCGCGCCAATGAAACCGACGTAAAAGATTGGCAACAATGGGTTGATATTGTTAAAGCCAATCCGAATCAAGCGATTGCAATAATGATTGAGCGTGATGGTGTGCAAACGACTTTGATGCTTACGCCAAATGCTGACGGTAAAATTGGTGCGTCGGTACAAATTCCTGAAAATTTGTTGAAATCATTTCAAGTCAATTATTCCCTTTCGCCGTTAGCTGCGATTCCTGCTGCATTCACAACGACTTATCATTATTCAACATCAACACTAAAAATGATTGGGCAAATGTTTGCTGGTAAAGCATCGCTCGAAAATTTAAGTGGTCCAATTAGTATTGCACAATATGCAGGGCAATCTGCTGACATGGGATTGGTGCATTTTCTAAAATTCATGGGATTGATTAGCGTGAGTTTAGGCGTATTAAATTTATTACCGATTCCAGTTTTAGACGGTGGACATTTATTTTTTTTCGCACTCGAAGGCTTAAAAGGTTCACCCGTGTCAGAAAAAATCCAGCTCTTTTTTCAAAAAATTGGTATCGTGCTATTAGGCTTAATGATGTCGATAGCGATGTTTATGGATGTTGGGCGACTGTTTCAATAACACACGAGATTTAATAAAAAATGAAAAAACTACTTTTAAGCGCGACCTTCGCGTTACTCGCTGCAAACGTTCAAGCGGATGAAAAAACCATTCGCGAACAACTTACGAAATCGATGCCGACGATGCAGCTCGACACCGTCAAACCCTCACCGATAAAAGGCGTTTTTGAAGTCACGATTGGTGGCAGCATGGTTTATGTGTCGGATGACGGTAAATACTTGTTGCAAGGGCGATTGATTGACGTGCAAACCAAAACTGATTTGACGGAAGAAAAATTGGGCGGAGCGCGTAAAATTGTATTGGAAAAATTAGGTACAGATAAAATGATTATCTTCAAACCTAAAATTCACACTTACACTGTGTCGATTTTCACCGATATTGATTGTGGCTATTGCCGCAAATTACATTCGGAATTGGATTCGTATTTAGCCGAAGGGATTCAAGTTCAATACTTGTTTTATCCGCGTGCTGGAAAAGGGTCGGAATCTTACAACAAAGCGGTTTCGGTTTGGTGTGCAAAAGATAGAAATGCGGCTTTAACCGCCGCGAAAAAAGACCAAAAAGTTGAAGCCAAAACCTGTGAAAATCCTATCGACGAACACATGGCGATTGCTGCTGATTTCGATGTCAAAGGTACACCAATGATTGTCACTGACAAAGGTACAATTTACCCAGGTTATTTGCCTGCAAAACAATTGCTCGAAGTTTTAAAAGACGAAAATAAAAAGTAATTTGGTTGTCACTTGCTTGAAAAATCAACCCGTTAAAATGCCGTTTTATTCATAAATCCAAAGAGGGCGTGTCATGTACGAACATTTAGAAACTGCCAAAAATACCGAAAATTTAAAACGAATTGTGATTGATCCCGTGTCGCGGGTGGAAGGTCACGGCAAAGTCACATTGCTGCTCGACGAAAATAACAAAGTTCAACAAGCGCGGTTACATATTGTGGAATTTCGCGGCTTTGAAAAATTTATTCAAGGTCGTCCATATTGGGAATTACCTGTTTTAGTGCAACGTTTATGCGGCATTTGTCCCGTGAGCCACCATCTCGCGGCGGCAAAAGCGATTGACCAACTCGTTGGTGTTGACCCTGAAAATCTGCCAATTTCTGCGACGAAACTCCGAAAATTGCTGCATTTTGGGCAAGTTTTACAATCACACGCGCTGCATTTTTTCCATCTTTCTAGTCCCGATTTATTGTTTGGTTTTGAAAGTGAAATTCAAAAACGGTCGATTGTTGCAGTGTTAAATGATTTTCCCGATATTGGTTTACAAGGAGTGAAATTGCGTAAATACGGGCAAGAAGTGATTCGTATGGTTTCAGGCAAACGAATTCACGGCACGGGCGCGATTGCGGGCGGCATGAATAAACCGTTAAGCAAAGAAGAACGCGATTATTTATTAACCGACGTTGACCAAATTATCGAATGGGCGACGGCTTCGGTGAAATTGGTCAAAACGGTGCATTGTTCAAATTTGCCGTATTACGATGATTTCGGCACGATTCGCACCAATTACTTGGGTATGGTTCAACCTGATGGCGCGTTGGAACTGTATCACGGTGGTTTGCGTGTCAAAAATGCCGAAGGCAAAACGTTGTTTGACCACCTCGATTACTGCAAATACAACGATTACATTCGCGAAGAAGTACGCTCGTGGACGTACATGAAATTTCCGTATTTAATCGAATTAGGCAAAGAAAACGGTTGGTACCGTGTGGGGCCGCTGGCTCGCGTAAATAATTGCGATTACATCAATACGCCGATTGCTGAAAAAGAACGGGTTGAATTTCAAGCGCATGGCGGCGCAGAAGGTATGGTTCACAGCACGTTGGCGTTTCATTGGGCGCGATTGATTGAGCTTTTGCATTGCGCGGAAAGTATCAAAGAATTATTGAATGATCCCGATGTTTTGAAACACGAAGAGCCTGCGAAAGGTGAACGTCGTTTTGAGGGAGTTGGCGTAATTGAAGCGACACGCGGCACGTTGTTTCATCATTATCAAGTCGATGAAAATGATATTGTGACCAAAGCGAATTTAATCGTTTCGACGACCAGCAACAACATGGGCATGAATGAATCGGTGCGCCAAGTCGCGGCAGAATATCTGTCTGGTCAAGAATTGACTGAGCCACTTTTGAATAATTTAGAAGTCGCCATTCGTGCTTACGATCCGTGTTTATCTTGCGCGACGCACGCTGTCGGCAAAATGCCGTTACAACTTGAATTGGTAAATTCAAAAGGCGACACAATTGATAAATTGGTCAAACACGACACGGGCGAAATTGAACGTGTCTATTAAACCGATTCTAGTTTTTGGTTACGGTAATCTCAGTCGCGGCGATGACGCGCTTGGTGTGTTGATGTTGGAACACATCGAAGCGCGTTTTTCGCTAGAAAATATCGATTTGCTAACCGATTTTCAGCTTCAAATTGAACACGCGCTTGATTTAGAAAGTCGGGAACTCGTTGTTTTTGTCGATGCGTCGGTGAAAAGTGAAATCGCGTTTGAATTTACGCAATTACAACCGATTCGAGATTTAAGTCACACCACGCACGCGATGAGTCCTGCCGCGATTTTAGACGTTTATCAAACGATTAAAAATGAAACGCCGCCGCCGTGTTTTTTATTGGCGATTGGCGCGGACAGTTTTGAACTCGGCGAAGATTTAGGCGACAAAGCAAAACAAAATTTAGCCAAAGCCTCTGAATTCATGGACACGCTTTTGAATAATCCGACGTTCACGTTTTGGCAATCTCAAATCACACAATAATTTTTTAACCACCACAAAGAGGAAGATTCATGATTCATTTAGTAGAAGGCGATATTTTATTGAGCAAAGCTCACGCAATCGCACAAGGCGTTGGCATCAATGACCCGATGGACAAGGGATTGGCGTTGTCGTTACACAATTCGTATCCGTCAATGCACAAAGATTTTCACCACTGGTGTCATCAACACAGCCCCGAAGCGGGCGAAGCGTGGGCTTGGGTGAATGCAGAAGGTAAATTCGTGGTGAATTTAATCACGCAAGAAAAAGCGGACGCTCACGACCATCGTCACGGCAAAGCAACTTTAGGTCATGTTCAACATTCGTTGAAAGCGTTGGCAAAAATCGCTGTTGCAGAAAAATTTACTTCGCTTGCCTTGCCCCGTTTGGCAACGGGCGTGGGCGGTTTGGATTGGGCGGATGTGTTGCCGTTGATTGAGAAAAAATTGGGCGATTTAAACATTCCTGTTTATGTCTATGAAACGTATCACGCCGATAAAGCAGCGGTTGAAGCGTAATTTTTTAAATTTAATGGAGAAAAAAATGTCTGAACTTATCGTCATTGAACACAACCCAAGCGAAGAACGCCTTAAAGAATTGAATGTTTCAAGCTGGGACATTTGGGAAAAAGAAGTGTCGAAATTTAACATCGATTTCGACGAAACGGAAAAAGCCTATCTTTTGGAAGGCGAAATTTTAGTGACTCCAAAAGGCGGAGAACCTGTGCGGATTGTGGCGGGTGATTTAGTATTTTTCCTCGAAGGTTTAGAAAGCGACTGGGAAGTCGTGAAACCGTTGAAAAAACATTACAGCTACGATTAGAAAACAGCAGTTAGCAAACAACAAAAAGCCCCAATTTGCTATGATGCAAACTGGGGCTTTCAGCATTCAGTGTTTTTTAATTTGAGCCGTAACCTCTTTCTTTTAACAATTTTGTTGCTGCTATTTTTTGAGCATAATTTCCAGAACGGAGTTTTTCTTTAAGAAAATCATCATCTTCCCTTTGATAACGACCTATCAACTCTTCAGCATCAGCATTATTTCGTTCAATAGTATCTATTGCACCTTTAGCGGCATTACCTACCGAATCCCAAAATCCCATTTTATTTCTCCTCGTTATTTCGCTTTAATTGATATTAGTCATCGTCGTCTACTTTTCCTGTTCCATTACATACAGGACAAGGTGCGCCTCTAGCTTGCTCGTTAGAAGTGCTATGGATTCGGTCAAAAATAACTTCCCGATTCGGTCATTTTGCTCCCATGGCTTGGT